>CACYTU010000001.1 GCA_902777355.1 uncultured Lachnospiraceae bacterium
CGAAGGCGAAGAACCCGGAGAGGAATCCGGAGAAGAGGACGGAGAAGAAGCCGACGAAGGCGAGGAAGCTGGCGAAGGCGAAGAACCCGGAGAGGAATCCGGCGAAGAGTCCGGAGAAGAGTCCGACGAAGGTGAGGAAACCGGCGAAGGCGAAGAATCCGGCGAAGAGTCCGGAGAAGAGTCCGACGAAGGTGAGGAAGCCGACGAAGACGAAGAATCCGGAGAAGAAGCCGACGAAGGTGAGGAAACCGATGAAGGCGAAGAATCCGGAGAAGAGTCCGGAGAAGAAGCCGACGAAGGAGAGGAAACCGGCGAAGGCGAAGAATCCGGCGAAGAGTCCGGAGAAGAAGCCGACGAAGGTGAGGAAGCTGGCGAAGGCGAAGAATCCGGCGAAGAGTCCGGAGAAGAGTCCGACGAAGGCGAGGAAACCGATGAAGGCGAAGAAGCCGGCGAAGAGTCCGGAGAAGAAGCCGATGAAGGCGAAGAATCCGATGAAGGCGAAGAAGCCGGCGAAGAGTCCGGAGAAGAAGCCGATGAAGGCGAAGAAGCCGGAGAAGGCGAAGAATCCGGCGAAGGCGAAGAATCTGGCGAGGGCGAAGAGTCTGGGGAAGAAGCCGACGAAGGTGAGGAAACCGGCGAAGGCGAAGAATCCGGCGAAGAGTCCGGAGAGGAAGCTGACGAAGGCGTGGAATCCGACAAGGAAGCTGGCGAAGGCGAAGAAGCAGGAGAGGAAGCTGACGAAAGTCTGGAATCTGAACAAAGTGAAGATTCCGGAGAAGAACCCTCAGAAGAAGAATCTGAAGATCAGGAAGATGCCCATGGAAATGGAACTTCACAGCAAGAAGACATGGAGTCAGGCTCCGAACCGGATTTGGACCAGGATAATACAGATTCCATGGGAAATGAGGAAGATTCCGGAGAAGAGCCGGACCAGGAAGAAAACTCTGGTTTTAGGGACCAGGAAGAAAACTCTGGTTTTAGGGACCAGGATGAAGAATCCGGAAGCGAACCGGACGAATCAGAAAATAATGCTGAGTCCATGAACAATGACCAGGTTGCAGGTGAGGAACCTAGAGATGAAGGTATCGGAGATAGAGAAGATGCTTCGATTGACGGCAGGTCCGGTGATGAAGCCGGAATATCTGATGACGGTATGTCTGGCGGGGATACAGGTCCTTCCGGTCCAGACCCTTCAAGCGACGGTCCAGACCCTTCAAACGACGGTCCAGACTTGTCAGATGATTCCGGTATGCAGATGTAATCCGTTTTTTGCACAGATGGTTAAAGAAGGAAGAGGAAAGCTATGGGTCAGTACGATAGGAATGAACAGTTCGGGAGCGGGGCGTTCGCGGGAGAGTCGAGTACAAGAGAGAATGAATATCGGGAACGTCCCGGGAGAATCAGGCGGTCATTGAATGATACCTTGGAATCGATGTCATCTTTGTCGCAAGGGGGACAAGTGAATCAATCAAATGCCTCCCAGATGCAATACCAAACATCTGCCGCCACTTCTTATGGCAGCCAATATACAAGTACACCGTCTGCCGGCTATCCTCAGGGATCATTTGTATCTCCCGGCGGCAGTACGAATGGATTCGGAGCGCAGCAGACAGCGGGCAGTACAAATGGGTTCGGAGCGCAGCAGACAGTGGGCAGTACGAATGGATTCGGAGCGCAGCAGACAGCGGGCAGTCCCAATGGATTCGGAGCGCAGCAGACAGCGGGCAATCCCAATGGATTCGGAGCGCAGCCTGCTGCCGCAGCAAAGGGATATGCCTGGCAGCAGTTTGCCGGGAACCAGTCCGGGTATGCAGGGCAGCAGACTCAGAGTGGACAGAACCCGCAGACAAACCAGCCGGCCAACAACCACAGTGCATATGCAGGCCAGCAATTTTCAAACGGTCAGAATACATATTTTAATAGTCAGGGTGGAACAGCGCAGGCTTCGCCGGCAGGCAGCCGACAGACAAATCCGGCAGCAAATATCCCTGCTTCCGGCAGACAGAGGAGTGCTATGCCAAACACGCCTTTTACCAGAGATCGGAACAGAAGCACGGCTTCAGGCGATTCCCGCGTACGTGACAGGCGGATTCCTTCCGATCTCTCAATGCGGGAGGCGGATATTTCCGCAGCAGCCAGAAAAAGACAAAGTGAAGTGATCTACGGGGATGCCCTTCGCACTGAAGTACCGATGATTCAAGGGACTCCGTCATTATATCTTCGGGGTACAGACGGTGAAAACAGGAAGGTGAGTGTTCCTTTTACAAATGACCTGCTCAGCCGTCATATCATGCTTCTGGGAGGAATCGGTACAGGCAAGACCAATGCTTTTTTCCAGATGATTGATCAGCTGCAGCATTCACTCACAGATGATGACATTATGGTCATTTTTGATACCAAGGGTGACTTTTATCAGGAGTTTTTCAGCCCCGGAGATGTAGTGATCAGTAATGACAAGACATCCGTCGGGCCCAATGGACGCCGCAATTACTGGAACATTTTCAATGAGGTCAACAATGACTACCAGTACGAAAGTGTTCTTGAGATTTCCAAGAGTCTTTTTGCGGAGGAATGCAAACGGACAACACAGATTTTCTTCCCTAATGCGGCCAGGGATATCTTCATGGCCTGTTTTCTGCATTTTCTCCGGTCTGTTCCCCCAAAGGAGAGGACCAATAAAAACCTTGCTGCCTATATTAATTCCAGCACATCAGCAGACCTTCGGAAAATGATCCAATCGTATCCGGACCTGCGTGCAATGGTCAGTTATATTTCCAAAGATGATTCCGCCCAGACACAGGGTGTTCTTTCCGAACTGCAGCAGGTTATCCGCAATATTTTTGTCGGAAATTTTGCCAAAACGGGCAATCTGGGTCTGAGCAGACTGGTACGCGCCAAGGGTGGTAAAAAGATTTTTATCGAATATGATCTCAGCCTGGGAGAAATGCTGACGCCCATTTACAGCCTCATGTTTGATATGGCGATCAAGCAGGCACTGGGCCGTTCCAGAAGTGAAGGAAACGTTTATTTCATCACAGATGAATTCCGCCTCCTGCCCAACCTTGTACATATTGATGACGCTGTAAACTTCGGAAGAAGTCTTGGCATAAAATTCATGATCGGCATCCAGAATGTAGAGCAGATTTTTGAAAACTATGGAGAATACAGGGCGCGAAGTATCCTTTCCGGATTCCTTTCATCATTTAATTTCAGGGTAAATGATACAAGGTCAAGGGAATATATAAAGGATTTGTTTGGCAAAAACAGAAAACTGGAGGCTTATGTTCCCATTGTCCAGAACCGCGGAATGGTTGAAGAACAGCGCGAAGCCAGTGTTGTGGAAGACTGGGATGTGACAAACCTTGGGATTGGCCAGGCAATCATCGGTCTTCCGGGCTACGAACCTTTTATTCTGCAGTTCGACCGCTTTGAGTCCGGAGGGAGGTAAAGACTGACTTTTAAAAATGTATAGACAGGCAGGGAGCGGAGATACCCCCTTGAGATACTTTGCAAAAATATCTTTGGCAGACTGTCTGCAGGAATCTGATATGGCTTCAACGGGTTGACTAAGAATCTTTACGATGGTACTATGAGCCTGCGTTTACTCATATGGACAGCAGAGGGAGGCAGGCCGGCTTCTGCTAATGCGAAGAAGACAAAGACAGTCGCTCCTGTCACCTGACGTTCAAAGAAGACTGGTTTGGACCCTGAACAAAAAGAAGATATTTAAAGGGGGAGTGGTCGATGAAAATAAAAAGTGCAAAAAATGGTTATCATAGCACGCAGAGGACCATTTATGGCAGGATTCCTGCTTCGGAGTTCTATGGCTTTGTAATAGGTATTGCGCTTGGGTATATCGTGCGCGGCGTTGTCAATCTCAGCGGGCTCATGGAGATAAACAACAGTGACCTTGCATTTGTGTTCTGCGCGATCGGCGTAGGGATTGGATGGTGGTACGACCAGAAATACTTCATGGTTAAGGATGAGCCGGAAGAGGGCGCTGAAGAGATTAAAGAAGGCACAGAGGCAGGGACGGCAGAATCTGCTGTGAAGGCAGCTGAAGAGACACCTGAGGAAAGAGAACTGATAGAAGGTTCATCCACACAGGACGTGCTCAAGCAGATGTTTGCGCGAAATGCAGATGATGAGGATGTATCGGAAGAATATGTATCTGAGAAGGACATTGAGGAATAAGATATTTTCCACCGATGTGCTCTGGTTTATCAGAAAGTGAAGACGGCGGTCGTTTCAGAGCAAAAGGCGGCAGCTGTTTCAGAGCAAAAGACGGAAGTCATTGCTCACATCTCGAAACCCCAAAAGGCACACCATTTCCCGGTGTGTCTTTTCTTTTCGTCCACGTTCAGGCAGAGAGGGTTACCTACAATGGAACCGGATTTTAAGAAGATAATACGCGAAGCAAAGGGACTGATGTCAGAAGAAGACTATCGCGAGCTTTATCATGAAGCGATAAAGATCGGTAAAGGCACGATAGTTGAAATCGGACCGGCAAGGGGAGCAGGAACAATCGTCCTGGGCCTTGCTGCCAGGCAGAACTCCGACATTGAACATATTATCACTATTGATTCATTTCAGAATTCAAGGTCAATAAAGTCATTCGACAATATTGAAGAAAATATAGAGGACCTTAGGAACAACCTGGCTGCTTTTGATTGTGGAGAAAAGGTCACGATCATGGTGGCGGGACATGAAGACTGGGAATTGATCAGGGAATGCCCGATTACGATGCTTGTAATTGATGCTGACGGAGCGCTTGACCGCGATTTTTCAAATTACTATAATCTGCTGACCCCGGGTGCAAGGGTCTTTGTAGATGATTGTGAAGCAAAGCTCAATTCTCATGTCCGGCTTTATTATACGAGGGAACGCACAGGTTATACGGATAATCCGGAGGAAGATGCGGGAGGCTATCTGGAGAAAATATCACCCCTCGGAAAAGAATGCATGACCAGATGCTTCATAGACTATTTGATCAGAGAGGGATTCCTGGAAGTACTCAGTAAAGGTCACAAAGCAATTACATTTAAGAAAAGCGAACCGAGTCTGCTTTTCTCTGAGACAAATCTGACCGAGATGCAGCAGATCAGGGAGAGGATGAAAGAAGAACTGATAGCTATACGGTCAAAAACTATGAGGATTGCGGGAAGGCTGCGTCCACAGCTGCAGGAGATACAGGAGAAGACAGGATGTGAAGAAATCCTTGTGATGAAGGGTGTCCCCATGGATCGGGATATCCGGTATTATCCGATTTATGGGATCGGCAAAGATGGGAAGCGTGCTTCTGATATAGGGCGTATTTACGAGAAGGATATCCATAAATCCGGCTATGGCGATAAGCAGGTCCTTCTTCTGAAAACCCGAAGACTGTTAAAGAAGGACAAGTATGCTCTGGTCATTTCCGGACTGCCGGATCAGAAACCCTTCTGCATACCCCTCAAAAGGAAGAGAAGTCTTGTATCGGCTCTTGATGCTGTAGAAACGGAAACACAGCAGTTATTCAAATCATTAGAGCTTTCATCGCTATAGTCACGTTTGACTGAGTATACTTACTTCTGATTGGAAAAATGATTCGGGTTTACCTGTCGTCACTGCCGTTTCAGTCGGGAGCGGAGGGCGAGGGGACCGCCTTTGCCATTTTTTACAAGTATATGATAATCGTACAAGTATATGATGATCGAGTAAGACAATATTTTTATTGTTGTTTTTTTCTTCAGCAAGGAGGACATAATGAAAAAGGAGTGGCTTAAGAGATCTTGCTGCTGTCTGTTTTTTTTATCGCTGCTGTGTTCATGTTTTCTGTTCACGGATGTCCGGGCGGAAACAGTGACCCGGTACTTCGGAGACGTGAATGGAAACGGGAGGATCGACGAAGATGACGCGCATATGATCAGGCTGCATATTGCTGCGCAGAACAGTGAGGAGACAGCTGAGAAAAATCCTGATTGGATTCTTGAAGGTATCGAGCTTGAAGCGGCTGATGCCAACCGGAGCGGAGAGATTGATTTAGGGGATGAACAAAAAGTCAAACGGCATATTATGGCAGAAGATGACGATGCTGTTTATGAGGAACACCCGGACTGGATCATTTCCGAGACATTCTCTTATGAAGTGACGGACGATCAAGAGGAAGAGGAAGCGGAAGTCCTGAGCATGGAACAGTTTGGAATTCCGTATGGTTATTATGAAGGCGGTATTCCTATGGGGGACGGCGTCTTCTTTGCGGAGGGGGATCTGAACAGTGACGGGACCTTCCGGATGCAGAGCGATTCGGAACCTCTTTTTGACGAGACAGATGAGGGCAGAGGCAGTGATATATTCACTTATTCAGGCACTTATTGGGTGGATTACATCGATGAAGCCGGAAGGCCGGTCTTACATTTCAGCTGTGATGTTCAGGATTTTCAGATGACCTGGAAAGAGGATTCCGGAGGAAATCATTATCTCGATCATGACAGATTCTTTCTGAATCCGTCTTCCGAGGGGACTTCACAAAACGATACAGATGTTAATGGCGGAAATGAAGATACGGAAAGCGATTACGTTGTGTTTCCGGACAGAGCCCTGGACTATGCAGTGCACAGATCCATGGGAATCTCGCAGGGGAAAAAGATCTCAAAGGAGGAGGCCCGGTCGACCAGAAGCCTGAACTTGTCCGGTGGAGAGCATAACGACTATGGATGGATCGAGAATCTTGAAGGCCTTGCCTGCTTCACAGGGCTGGAGAAGCTATATTTGGATGATAACATAATCACCGATGTCACGGAGCTGCGAGGGCTGACCGGATTAAAGGAACTGAATCTGGAGAAGAACTGCGTTCAGAACGTTGATGCGCTCAGCGGATTGACAAATCTGACTTATCTCGACCTCTATTATAATAATATCAATGATATCAGCCCGCTTCGCAATCTCACAAATCTGGAAAGATTTGATGCCAGGGGAAATCACCTGATGTCTGTAGAGATCCTCCGGAATATGAAAAAAATGAAAAAGCTGTATCTCTCGACAAATAATATTCAGGATGTATCCCCGCTTGCCGGACTCACCAGACTCACATACCTTAGCCTGAACGAAAACCAGGTCAATGATGTCAGTATGCTTGGGGGGCTGACGAAGATCCACGAATTCTGTGTCCGTGACAATGACATAAGAGATATCAGTGTAGTTTTAAATTATCCGAAGCTGTACTGGCTGGAGATTTCCGACAACCCTAACCTTGACAGATCTCCTTTAAAACAGCTTTCTGACAAGGTAAAGATCAAATGATGTTCTCATCCAAATGATCTTCTCATCCTAGTACGGTTTCATTCAAATTAAAATGAAAGCACCATGGACGCTGACTTGATCTGCATGTGAAGTGATCGGGAAAATGGAAAATTGGGGAGAGACGGACACGCCGCCCTCCCCCGACCGGTCCGCGTCAGCCGGTCATTTATTCCGGCCAATTTTGTTCATTTTGTAAAAGTAGTGTGCAGGTTCACTGAAAGGATGATTCACTGAGATGAAAGATAATAACTACCATACAGATGTGGCGCTGCTCAGCGTGACCAATCTCGAATTTGCCGCCGTGACCTATTTTCACAACTGGAAAGCCAAAACCCTTAGCGGTGATGACCAGATCTATGATGTGGCGACCTTTGAGAGGGAAGGCAAGACCCGTACGCTGGTACACGCCAAGCTGGACGAGATGGGCATGACCGCTGCTGCAGCCACAGCCATGAAGGTAATCTATGAGTTCCGCCCCCGATATCTCATTATGGTAGGAATCGCGGCGGGCATTGCTTTGGACAATGTAGTGGCGGAACAGATGTACGGCGACGTAGTGGTGCCCAATATAGTCTGGAATTACTCCGCCGGAAAATTTGTGAGCCCGGATAAATCCGGAATCACCTTCGGGGATGTTGGATTTCAGCCTAAATCCACCTATGTCTCTATTCCGGAGGAAATCATGCCCTTTATCAAAAAGGCGGTGGATTCCGAAGAAAACGAATGTCACGTGCATATCGGTCCCATGGCCTGTGGCAGTACGGTGGTCGCGAATCGGAAAGTTCTGGAGAAGCAGATCCACTCACAGCTGAGCAGCACTGTGGGACTGGATATGGAATCCTATGCAGTGGTTTATGCGGCTTATCACGCCCCTAAACCCAGACCGGTTCCTATCATTGTAAAAAGCGTATGTGATTTCGCCAACAGCGAAAAGTCTGATGAATATCAGAAATTTGCGGCGTATACAAGCTGTGAGTTTGCGAAATTTCTCTATGAAAAGTTTCTTCCTATGGACTGACAACAGGGAGACGAGGGACGGTTCTCAAGGAGACAGGAGACAGAGAACTGTCCCCTGTCCCCTCCCTGTCCCCTCTGCGAAAGCAGTCTCCTGACGAGATGATTGAAAAATCAGCCGGCCAACTCATGGCTTCAGTCATGAGTTGGCCGGCTGTTTATTTCCCTGGACAAAAGGACCGCCCTCCTGTCGACTTAAAAGCAAAAAAACGCCGCCCGGAGGCGGCGTGGATAATGCAATCGTGAAGAATATGATTCGTGAATAAATAACTCACTGTCTGGTGTCAAACCTGGTCACGATCATGTGGATAATGTAAGGAATCAGTATGACAGGGATAGCCAGGTAGGCAATGGTGCTGTAGGCCTTGGCAATCAGGGTGAGCAGGCCGAACTGGGCGATTCCGAAGTCGACCAGGCAGCAGCAGAGGGCGATCAAAACGGTCTTCATGATCGGTTTGCCCTGGTCTGTCAGGGCTTTTTCCTCGGGAGTCTCTATGGCGTTTCCGATTCGCCTGACCATGGCGGCCACCATGTTGACGGCTGTTGTCACTGCACCCAGAATGATCAGGATGGAAATAACGGGTGTCAGGACAGCCGCGCCCACGCCCTGCTGGACCATGAACAGGGTCGGGACAGATGCGGATGACATATCGGGGTTGGCATAGACGGTCAGAAGTCCCAGGACGACCACCAGCATAAGGGCGGAGTTGATGATCCATCCGATCAGCATGCTCTTTCCGGAATCATCCGGTTTCTCAAAGACCCTGCCGTGCTGTACGAAGACAGCGACATTGCAAAGCTGGAAGGTGCCGTACAAAAAGGCCGAATACAGGGCTTTTCCAAAAGGAACCGGCGCAGCCTTCATGGCGGCAATCGACTGGCCGATGCCTGCCGAGTTGGTTATGATGTTGGGAATATACACTGCTACCAGACCGATGATGATTACGATGGACAAAACGGAGGAGACCCGGCGCACCAGATCGGTCCCGAAGATGGCCACGATGAAAATAAAGATGCCGATGAGCAGGGTGCAGAGCAGGTAGGGAAGTCCCGTGACCGAGTTCAGTGTGGCGCCGCCTGTCGCGAAGGCCACTGCCGGCGCGACACACATGACGACAATGTACAGGAACTCAAAAAGGTTTGAAAAAACCGGAGCGTACTTCCCGTAGAAGCTGTTGTTGTAGGAACGATAGTCATAGACCTCATGTTTTCTGGCATAGCGCAGACAGTAGTAGAAAAAGAAGGCATTGTAGGCCATGGCCAGAATCGGCATGATCAGGCACCAGATCCCGAAGCGGAGATAATAGGAGTAGAGCTGGGCGCCGGAGGCGAAACCGCCGCCGAAGTGCGTCGTGAACCAGACAAATGCTACTCCCATGATGATCGGGAAAGGTGTATTTTTTTTATTTGGCATGATATACCTCCATGAAAAAATATTTATTCAGCTTCACTGCAGGATCTGAGCTCCGCAAATGCTTTGACCAGCATGGGGCGGGTAATGGGATAAGGATTGTGATCGATATCGGGCATGGCCAGTGCTTTGTCAATGACGGTGTCCGTGTCGGCCTCAGTCAGTCCCAGGTCCTCCAGGCGGACAGGGAGCTTTACGGCGCGGCTGAAATCCAGCATTTTCCGGAAGATTTCCTTATAGGAAGGATCGATCTGGGACTCGATCAGCAGCAGGTTCAGAACTCCGAAGGAGACGATTTCGCCGTGCAGATGATTGTGCTCCACCTCGGGATAGGAGGTCAGGCCGTAGTTGATCGCATGGGCGAGACCCGTGTTGTAATCGATGATCTTGTCCTTGGTGACCAGGATGGAAGTCAGAGCTGTCGTCACATTGATGGCCAGAACGACGTTTTCCAGCGCATCGGAAGCAATGCCTGCCTTGTTGTCTTCCAGGGCCTGCACACCGTATTTGAGGATGGGATCCAGGCACATGCGGCTGATGGTCACGCCCAGACCGACATAGTGGCTCAGTTCCTCACCGCGGGAGGACATGTCGGCCTCGAAATACTTGGCATAGGTGTCACCCATGCCCGCCCACATGTAACGGGAAGGGGCGGCGGCTATGATGTCCAGATCCAGGAAAGTATGGAGCGGAGGACGTGTGATGAAAAAAGGTTTGAGGAAACTTCCGTCCGGATGATACATGATACTGACGCTGGTGCAGCCCGCGCAGTTTGAAGTGATCGTCGGGAAGGAAAAGACCGCCTTGTTGATCACTTCGCCCAGGGCCTTGACGGTGTCGGTGACCTTTCCGCCTCCGACCGCAAACAGGAGCGTCGCCTCCTGTACCGCCGGTTCTGCCTTGAGCATTTCAATATTTTCATAGGAACATTCTCCCCCGTACCAGAGGACGCCTGTGACCTTGATATCGCTGTCGCGGCAGGCCTTCTCCACTTTTTCCTGCGCGGCTGCAAGGGCCTTGTGACCGCCGATGATCACAGCACTCGTTCCGTAGTCCCGGCAGACCTTCCCGATTTTTTCGTAGACACCATGTCCGATGGTGTAACAGGGAAAATACATGCTGTAGCCTTCCATATCTGCTCCTTTCCTGTAAATGGCGTAATATAATACGCCTTTTACGCAACCCTTTATGAAAATCTTTTATCCATACCTTTTGAGCGAATCCGTAACGTATAAATGCGGCGCAGACCCTCGTAAGCACAAAAAAACCTGCCCCTGCAAAAGTTTGCTGGGACAGGTTAAATATCCTGCGGTGCCACCCGGCTTGGTACAAAAATATACCCACTCAGTGCGTACTGACATACGCCGGCCTTTGTTTACGGAGCGCCATCTCCGTCTCACATACTGGGTTTATCCATGGCACTGATTCCCGGATCTGAAAGATCATAAATACATATAGATCCTTAAATCATAAAGATTCTTAAATCATAACGATCCTTAAATCATAAAGATTCTTAAATCATAAAGATTCTCAAAATCATAAAATCTTAAAGAGTATAAAGATCCCGGAGATTAAAAAGAATCCTCTGCCCTGGAACATATAAACTTTTCTGCTCGCCCTCGGAAGTCCATTCAACTGTATATTTACCCGCTGCGCTCTCACCATCCACAGCTCTCTGTGCGGAAACCATACAGCCTACTCACTCTTCTTCAACGGTTTACAGTAGTCTATCATCTGATTTTCGTAATTGCAATTGGTTTTTTCTGAAGTGTTGAAAATCTAAACGATTTTTTTACGAAGTTTAGATAATAATGATCGGAATGATGTTCAAGGTCTTCAGATAATATGGCTTTTTCCAGCCGCAATCCGGTCAGAAAGCGCCTTTTCCCGGCAGAAATCCGTTCAGAGAGCGGCTGATAATGATAAAATGCATACAATGTTTTTCCTTGACATTGTATATTGGCTATGGCAATATAACTCCATGGCTTTTTTTGACGCTGACAGAGTCCTGCGCTGTGTTATTTCTTTAGAACAGTCATGCCTTCTTTTTTATAAGTTTGTAAGATTTAATTTTTAAGTGAGAATTATTCTTTGAGAATTTATACGAAGGGGCATATGATTCAGGGAAAGAAAATACGGCAGGTCTCTGTGTTATGCTGTATAAAAAGCTGTTATGCCTCCCGGACAGGCGTGTCACAGCGAATGTGCGCGGCGAAGGAGCGGATAAAACCGGTATATACCGGTTATAACTGCCTGGGGGTGGGGGCACAGATGCTGCAGCCTGATCAGGGCATTGACAGCAGCGTTCCGACAGAAAGAAAGAGGAAGGAAGCGAAACAGGATGTACAAAAAGGTAAACCCTGACCTGAATTTTGTGGACCGTGAACACGCGACCGTGAAATTCTGGAAGGACAACAATATTTTTGAAAAGAGCATCGAGGAGCGCGAGGGACGTCCGCTCTATATGTTTTATGACGGACCTCCGACTGCCAACGGCAAGCCCCATATCGGACATGTCCTGACACGTGTCATCAAGGATATGGTTCCTCGTTACCGCACCATGAAGGGATATCAGGTCCCCCGCAAGGCAGGCTGGGACACTCATGGACTGCCCGTAGAGCTTGAGGTCGAGAAGGCCATCGGCATCGAGGGCAAGGACGAGATCGAAGCCTACGGCATCGAGCCCTTTATCAAGAAGTGCAAAGAGAGCGTCTGGCAGTACAAAGGCATGTGGGAGGATTTCTCCGGTATCGTCGGTTTCTGGGCGGACATGGACAATCCCTATGTCACTTATTATGACGAGTACATTGAATCCGAGTGGTGGGCCCTGCAGGAGATCTGGAAAAAGGGTCTGCTCTACAAGGGATTCAAAGTCGTTCCCTACTGCCCTCACTGCGGCACACCCCTGTCTTCACACGAAGTGGCTCAGGGCTACAAGACCCTGAAAGAGCGCTCTGCCATCGTCCGCTTCAAGGTCAAGGGCGAGGACGCTTACTTCCTGGCATGGACCACGACTCCCTGGACCCTGGCTTCCAATATCGGCCTGTGCGTGAACCCCGAGGAGACCTACGCCAAAGTCAAGGCCGCTGACGGCAATATCTATTATATGGCAAAGGCGCTTCTGGATGCCGTCTTTGCTCCCGCCGCTCCCGCTGAGGAGAATGCCGAGGGCAAAAAGGGCAAGAAGAAAAAGAATAAGAAGCAGGGCGCTGAAGCTGCCGCAGCAGAGGCGGAAGCCGAAAAAGCTGAAGAGGCAAAGAAGCTTCCTCCCTATGAGATCCTGGAGGAGATGACCGGTAAGGACCTGGAGTACAGGGAATACGAGCCCCTCTATCAGTGCGCCGCGGATTCTGTCAAAAAGCAGCACAAGAAGGCCTTCTTCGTCTATTGCGACGACTATGTAACCATGACAGACGGTACCGGCATCGTCCACATCGCTCCCGCGTTTGGTGAAGACGACGCCCGCATCGGCCGCAAATATGACGCTCCCTTCGTCCAGATGGTTGACGACAAGGGCGTCATGAAGCCCGAGACTCCCTTTGCCGGCATGCGCTGCAAGCCCACACAGGCAGAGATGGACGAGGGCGCGGTCAGTGCCGATCCCGAGGTCCTCAAGGAACTCGATGCCAGAGGCATGCTGTTCGCGGCACCCAAATTTGAGCACGACTATCCTCACTGCTGGCGCTGCAACACACCGCTCCTCTATTATGCGCGTGAGTCCTGGTTTATCGAGATGACCAAGGTCCGCGACGACCTGGTCCGCAACAACAAGGAGATCAACTGGATCCCCGCCAACATCGGCGAGGGCCGTTTTGGCAACTGGCTGGAGAACATCCAGGACTGGGGTATCTCCAGAAACCGTTACTGGGGTACGCCTCTCAATATCTGGGAGTGCCCTGACTGCGGAAAGCAGATCAGCGTGGGCAGCCGCAAAGAGCTGGCCGAGCTGACAGGAGATCCTTCAGCTGAGCAGACCGAGCTCCACAGGCCTTACGTGGACAACTATTTCATCAAGTGTTCCGAGTGCGGCGGTCAGATGAAGCGCGTCCCCGAGGTCATCGACTGCTGGTTTGACTCCGGCGCTATGCCTTTTGCCCAGTACCACTATCCATTTGAAAATAAAGAGCTCTTTGAAAAGAACTTCCCTGCCTCCTTCATCAGTGAGGCGGTGGACCAGACCCGCGGCTGGTTCTATTCCCTGCACGCGATCTCCACGCTTCTTTTCAATAAGCCCGCCTACAAGAACGTTATCGTTCTGGGCCTGGTTCTGGACAAGGACGGCGAGAAGATGTCCAAGTCCAAGGGCAATGCCGTAGATCCCTTCGAAGCACTGGAGAAGCACGGCGCGGACGCCATCCGCTGGTATTTCTACTCCAACAGCGCTCCCTGGCTGCCCAACAAGTTCCACGACAAGGCAGTGCAGGAGGGTCAGAGAAAGTTCCTTGGAACCCTCTGGAACACCTACGCTTTCTACACCCTGTACGCCGAGATCGACCAGTTCGATCCCACAAAGTACACCCTGGACTACGCCAATCTTCCCGTCATGGATAAATGGCTTCTGTCCAGAATGAACACCATGATCAAGAAGACGGACGACAACCTGGACCGCTACAGAATCCCCGAGGCGGCCAACGCTCTGTCCGACTTTGTCGACGAGATGTCCAACTGGTACGTCCGCCGCTGCCGCGACCGCTTCTGGGCAAAGGGCATGGAGCAGGACAAGATCAACGCGTATATGACTCTGTATACAGCCCTCGTGGGTGTCTGCAAAGCCGCCGCGCCTATGATCCCCTTCATGACCGAGGAGATTTACCAGAATATAGTCCGCAGCGTCGACAGCACCGCTCCCGAGAGCATCCACCTCTGCGATTTCCCCGCAGCGGATGAGACCATGATCGACACCGCCCTGGAGAAATCCATGGCCGAGGTCCTCAAAGTCGTCGTCATGGGCCGCGCCTGCCGCAACCTTTCTGGCATCAAGAACCGTCAGCCCATCGCCAAGATGTTTGTCAAGGCTCCCGAAAAAGAAAGCGGAAAGCTGGAGGACTACTTCGTTGAGATCATTGAGAATGAGCTCAATGTCAAGACTGTGGACTTCACGGACGATGTTCGTGAATTTACCAGCTACACCTTCAAGCCCCAGCTCCGCACTGTCGGACCCAAGTACGGCAAGCAGCTGGGCGGCATCCGCAATTATCTTGCAAATCTGGACGGCAACGCCGCCATGGATGAGCTCAACGAGAAGGGAGCGATCTCCTTCGATGTCGGCGGGACGACTGTCGAGCTGACAAAAGAGGATCTCCTGATCGAGATGACCCAGAAAGAGGGCTACATCTCTCAGGAAGACGGCGGTTACACCGTTGTCCTCGACACAAACCTGACTCCCGAACTCATCGAAGAGGGCTTTGTGTACGAGCTGATCAGCAAGATCCAGACCATGCGCAAGGATTCCGGATTCGAGGTCACAGACCGCATCCGCGTTGCTCTTTCGGGCAACGACAAGCTGACAAAGGTCCTGCGCAGCAATGAAAAAGCCATTGCCGACAAGGTCCTAGCCGTCGAAGTGCTCGACAACCAGACTCTTGCCAACGCAAAGGAATGGGATATCAACGGCGAAAAGGCCATGATCTCTGTGGAGAAGGCCTGATTATCGAAGGATTATAGAAAAAAACAGATATGAGCAGTGCTCGGAGTCCGGTCCGGGCACCGGGCACTGCCATGAAAGATAATACAAAGTATACTGTTATCTATATAATCTTATATATTTTCTTATATATTATCTTATATATTCTGCCGCCTGTTTCGGACGGGCAGGCAGTAAAAAACAGATATACTGAAGGCACGACACCTGCCTGGAGCGTCCCGGGTGCTGTGCCTGCGGGCATTTTCTATATAAAGGCCCGCTGAAAGGGGATGCTTCGGAACGGAGAGTTTTGAATGATTAAAAGACCGGCTATCGAATTCGACAAAGACCTTTTTAAGAGAAGTGTTGAATATAATGTTCGTACAATGTATCGCCGCACCATGAAGGAAGCTACAGACCAGCAGGTCTTCCAGGCATCCGCGCTTGCACTGAAAGACCAGATCATTGACTGCTGGATGCGCACGCAGAAGGCTTTTGATGATCAGGATCCCAAAAAACTGGTTTATCTTTCGATGGAGTTCCTGATGGGACGCGCTTTCGGAAATGACGCGATCAACCTGATGGCCTATCAGCCTATTGCCGATGCGCTCAAGGAACTTGGTTTCAAGATGAACGCCATCGAGGATCAGGAACCGGACGCAGCCCTCGGAAACGGCGGTCTCGGACGTCTCGCAGCCTGCTTCCTGGATTCCCTCGCGACTCTGAACTATGCTGCCTACGGCTGCGGAATCCGCTACCACTACGGCATGTTCAAGCAGAAGATCGTGGACGGATTCCAGAAGGAAGTGCCGGACAACTGGCTTGAGAACGGAAATCCCCTTGAGCTGCGCCGCCCCGAGTATACCCAGATCGTCCGTTTCGGCGGTCATCCCGTCAGCTACTACGATGAGAAGCTGGGCCGCAATATGTATCGCCTCGAGGGATACAGCGAAGTCAAGGCTGTCCCTTACGATATGCCTGTCATCGGCTACGGCAATGGATTTGTCGATACCCTGAGAATCTGGGACGCACAGCCCGTCGAGAGCTTCAAGCTCGATTCCTTCGACAAGGGCGACTATCAGAAAGCGGTTGAGCAGGAATACCTTGCAAGGACTATCTGCGACGTTCTCTATCCCAATGACAACAACTACCAGGGCAAAGAGCTTCGTCTGAAACAGCAGTATTTCTTCGTCTCTGCTTCCCTGCAGTCCATGATCCAGAAATACCTGCAGACTCATGATGATATCAAGAAGCTGCCTGAGAAGATCGTCTTCCAGATGAATGACACACATCCCACTCTGGTCGTTCCCGAGCTCATGCGTCTGCTGATGGACGAGCATGAACTGACATGGGATGAAGCATGGGAAGTGACGACACACTGCACAGCTTACACCAATCACACGATCATGGCGGAAGCACTTGAGAAATGGCCCATCGACCTCTTCTCACAGCTGCTGCCCAGAATCTATCAGATCGTTGAGGAGATCAACCGCAGATTTGAGCGCGAGATCCACAAGGCCTATGACAATACCGGCGTGAATGTCAACGACAAGATCCGCAGCATGGGCATTGTCTACGACCAGCAGGTCCGCATGGCCAATATGGCGATCGTGGCAGGCTACAGCGTCAACGGTGTTGCCAGACTCCATACTGAGATCCTCAAGAATCGTGAGCTCAAGGACTTCTACGAGATGTTCCCGGACAAGTTCAACAACAAGACCAACGGCATCACGCAGAGGCGTTTCCTCCTTCACGGCAACCCCCTGCTCGCGGACTGGATCACCGATCATATCGGCGACGAGTGGATCACTGACCTGTCCCGCATGAGAGAGCTCAGGGTCTATGCGGATGACAAGAGATCCAGAAAGGAATTCCTCAACATCAAGTACAAGAACAAAGTCCGCCTTGCGGAATATATCCTGGAGCACAACGGTATTGAAGTCGATCCCAGATCCATCTTCGACGTTCAGGTAAAACGTCTCCACGAATACAAACGTCAGTTCCTGAACATCCTGCATGTCATGTATCTGTATAACAAGATCAAGCAGGATCCCACACTGGATATTCCCAAGCATACATTCATCTTCGGTGCCAAGGCGGCCGCAGGCTATGAGACTGCCAAGCTGACCATCAAGCTGATCAACTCGGTTGCCGATGTCATCAACAATGATGAGTCCATCGACGATAAGATCAAGGTTGTCTTCATCGAGGATTACAAAGTATCCAACGCCGAGATCATCATCGCTGCAGCAGATATCTCTGAGCAGATTTCCACAGCCAGTAAAGAAGCATCGGGCACAGGCAACATGAAGTTCATGCTCAACGGCGCGGTGACTCTGGGAACCATGGACGGCGCCAATGTCGAGATCGTAGAAGAAGTCGGCAAAGAGAATGCCTTTATCTTCGGTCTTTCCTCTGATGAGGTCATGAACTATGAGAAGAACGGCGGTTATGACCCCATGGAAATCTTCAACACCGACGAAGAGATCCGCCAGGTGCTGGTCCAGCTGGTCAACGGTACATTCTCTCCCGAGAACCCCGAGCTCTTCCGTCCCCTCTACAACAGCCTGCTGCAGAGAAACGGCATGGATCCCGCGGACCGCTACTTCATCCTCAAGGATTTCCGCTCCTACATCAAGGCGCAGCATGATATCTGTGAGGCTTACAAAGACCAGAAGCGCTGGGCTCAGATGGCCATCCTCAACGTGGCACACGTCGGCAAGTTCTCTTCCGACAGAACCATCGAAGAGTATGTCAAAGATATCTGGCACCTCGACAAAGTCAAACTTCCCGCAAAGCGCAGGAGAAAAAAGACTGCTACAACAACAGAATAATAATTACAGGAACAAAATAATAATTACCTGAAAGAGTCTGTGCTTTTGAGGTACAGATCTTTCAGGTGAATATGTGGGCCGCAGGTCCGGCAGGACATTGCCGAATCTGCGGCTTTTCTTATGACACTGCCCGCGTAATGTATTTTCCGCCCTGCGGCGGACGCGGGCCGGTCGGGGGGTAGAGGGCGGCACGGCCGCCTCTACCCTGTTTATCGCAGGGCAGCCGTAAGGTATTTTTCGCCTGACGGCGAACGGCTGCCCGCGGGAGGGCAGAGGGCGGTGTGGCAGCCTCTACCCTATTGTCAACCTGTATCTGGAGGAAATCGATTGGAACCTTTAAAAATTATTGTCTTATGCGGGGGACTGAGTACGGAGAGAAATATCTCTTTTCTGACCGGTTCACGCGTCTGCGCCGCTCTCAGAAGCCGCGGACACAGAGCAGTTCTGACGGATCTGTATCTTGGATTTGAAGAACTGGGGGGAGAACAATACAAAAAGGCAGTGAAGGGCGGAAAACTTGATGCCGATGTGCTTTTTTCCGATCTGCCGCCCATACCCGCCTTCTCATTTGACGGGCAGGCGCCGGACCTGGAGGCTGTCAGGCAATCCAGGAAATGGAAGAACCCCTCACTCTTCGGCAATCATGTTCTTGAAGCATGCAGGGCAGCGGATATTGTCTTTGTCGCCCTGCACGGAAAAAACGGTGAGGACGGACGTGTTCAGGCGGCCTTTGATATGATGGGAATCCCCTATACCGGTTCCGGATACCAGGGGGCGGCCATGGCTATGGACAAGATGATCACCAAAATGATCGTCAGTTCGCGCGGTGTGAGAACCCCTGCTTTCAGGAGATGGGATTTCATGCCTTCCCGGGACGCTGCCGGCAATCCTGAAACACTGAAAAAGGAAACAGACAGGTTTGTACACTCTGTCTGCAGGCAGACCGGGATCCCCTGTGTGGTCAAAACACCTGACGGAGGTTCTTCCGTGGGCGTGTATATCGTGCACAAAAAAGAGAAACTGGCACCCGCGGTGCGCTCCTGCCTCGAATATGGATATTCCTTCATGGTCGAGCAGTTTATCGAAGGAAAAGAGCTCACGTGCGGAGTCCTCTGTGGCAGGGCCCTTCCTTCCGTGGAAATCGTTCCCAAAGTCCGTTTTTATGATTACTCCAACAAATATGTGGCGGGCGCAACTGAGGAAATCTGCCCCGGACGCGTCAGCGAGGAGATCGAAAAGGAGATAGGCAGAATAGCTCTCAGCGTCCATGAGATCATGGGACTGCGGACTTATTCCCGCAGTGACGTCATCCTGGACGAAGAGGGAAAGGTCTGGTTTATCGAGGTCAATACCCTTCCCGGCATGACAGCGACCAGCCTGGTGCCCCAGGAGGCCGCCAAAATCGGGATCGGATATGAAGATCTTTGTGAAATGATCGTACAGGATGCTCTTTCCGGAAAGCGGGAATAAGAGACGTAAATAAGGGTCGCCAAAAAGGGACGCCAATAAGGTACCCCAATAAGAGATGCCAAAAAGGGACGCCAATAAGAGACGCCAATAAGGGACGCCAATAAGAGATGCCAAAAAGGGACGCCAATAAGAGACGCCAATAAGAGATGCCGATAAGAGTGCCGCAGGATTTGCGGACCGGAGCAGGTACAGGGATTACCTGTATCTTCAGGAGTAAGACAGCCCATGGACCTGCGGACCAGGGGACCTGAACAAAATGTGTTCCGGCGCAAAATGCCGGGACATGGAGGAAAAATGGAAAAAATACTGCTTCATGAACTGCTTGAGGCTGTCGGGGGAAAGCTCCTGACGGCGGCAGATAAAGGCTGTACGGCTTCGCCGGAAATGAGCGCGGAGGAAAGAGATGTCTGCCCGGATGCAGAAGACATGATGTCCACAGAGATCCTGTCAGTAGTGACAGACAGCCGGAAGATTGAGCCGGGCTGTGTCTTTTTTGCCCTGTGCGGAGAGCGCTTCGACGGGCACGCTTTTGTGGACAGCGCCGTGAAGAGCGGGGCGGCCGGCTGCGTGATCAGTAAAGAGCCGGAAAATCTGGTTCCCGGGAAATTTTATGTTCTGGTCGAAGATACGCTCAGAGCCCTGGGGAGACTGGCTCATTATTACCGTATGAAATTTGACGTCACGGTCATCGGGATCACCGGCAGCGTCGGAAAGACAACCTGCCGTGAGATGGTCAGCGCTGTGCTTTCCGGCCGTTTCCTGGTTCACCACACCGAAGGCAATTTCAACAACGAGATTGGCCTTCCCATGACAATCTTCAATCTCTCACATGAACATGAGGTCATGGTACTTGAGATGGGGATGAACCATCCCGGAGAAATCAGCCGCCTCACGAGGATCGCCTCCCCCGATATCGCGGTCATCACCAATATCGGGACAGCCCACATCGGACTTCTGGGAAGCAGGGAAAACATTTTTCTGGCAAAAAAAGAAATTTTTGAAGGCATGAGTGAGGGCTCCGCGGCCATCCTGTGCGGAGATGATGATTTCCTGCCCAAAATCGCGGAAGACCCCGCGCTTCCCGGAAAATTCCGGATCTTCTACGCAGGAAAAGGCAGTCTGTGCAGCTACAGGGGACTGGATACACGTATCGAAATCGGCGATATGGTGACGGGTTCACATCGGGCTTTGATCAAGACAACCTGCAGGATCTCTCTGCCGGATGTCCGCCCCGCTGTCATCGGCGGATCAGGGATTTCCGCCGAAATCTCCGGAGATCTTTCGGAGAAAGCTGCTGAAGCTGGTCAGGAAGCAGTTGAAGGCGGTTCCAAAGTCCCCGAAGACGTCCCGAAAGCCGGGGAAAACGGTCAAAAAGCCATGGAATCTGGTCAGGAAACTGCTGAAGGTGATGCCAGGGATGGCAGACAGAGAGAAGTGGAGCTCAGGATCGCAGCTGCGGGGCTCCATCTGGTCTGGCCGGCCACAATCGCTGTGGCTGTCGCGGATCTTCTTGGTATGACCGGAGAGGAGATCCTGAAGGGGATGGAGAATTTTTCCGGGCAGCGCCTGCGCTGTGAAAAATACGGTGACATCCTTCTCTTTGACGACACATATAACGCCAGTCCGGAGTCCATGAAATCCTCCCTGGACCTGATTTCCTGCCTTCCTGTCAGGAAAAAGGCCGCTGTTCTGGGAGATATGCTGGAGCAGGGGGAATTCGCAGGGCGACTGCACCGGGAAGTCGGGGCAGCGGCAGCCAAAGCCGGCATAGATACTCTGATCACGGTCGGCTCCCTGTCTGTGGATATGGCGGACGAAGCTCTGAGGGAAGGGCTGAAAGACGTCCGGGTTTTCCATGACAGAGAATCCGCTGAAAAAGCTGTCGAGGAGATCACACAGCCCGGAACGGTCATTCTTTTTAAAGCTTCGCACTCTATGGCATTGGACCGCCTTGCGGCAGTGAGCCGCAAAAAGGCGGAGGCTCAGGAGGAAAAATAATGGAACACAAACTCCGCAGAACAGACCGCAGACTTGCCTGCCAGGGAGCTGTCCTGGAATTCTACAGAGACAGCATGATCCTTCCGGACGGAGCAGAGCAGACCTGGGACTACGTCCACCACAAAAAGGGAGGGGGCGCCTGCTCAGTGCCGGTCCTGCCTGACGGAAGCATACTGCTGATCCGCCAGTTCCGGCCGGCCGTCGACCGGGTGACGCTGGAGCTTCCTGCGGGAGCCAGGGATTCCTCGGGAGAGGATCCGGCGGTGACAGCTGCCCGCGAGCTGGAGGAGGAGACCGGATACCGGCCCGCTTCCATGACAAAACTTGCCCACATCCTTACTGCCGTTGCCTGGTGTAACGAAGCCACGGATATTTATCTGGCTGAAGGTCTGGAAAAGGTCAGCGGACAGCACCTGGACGAAGCCGAGGAGATTGAGCTCTGCACATTTACCCTTGAGGAACTTTGCCGCAAAATATTCGCCGGTGAGATCCAGGACGCCAAAACCGTGGCGGGTATCATGGCTTACAGAAGCCTCCTGGCTGAGCGGGAGAGAGAGGGCGCTGCGAACTGACAGGATAAGCAAGGGCGCTGCGGAAAAATAACCGGAAAAATAAGCGGGGCCAAATAAGCAGAACGATAACCAGGGAAAAAGAAAAGACAGGACGATGCGTGGCAATGCATGGTTTATTCTTTCATGTTTGTGAATGCGAGACTACGGTCACAAGCAGGGCTGCTTTGAATCCTGTTAACAAAAGAGCAGAGTATCAGAAACGGGGCCTGCGGCCCCGGGAGGAAAGAGACATGCAGCAGAAAAATGCGGCAGACAGATTGTCGCCGCTTTACATCATAATCGCCGGAGCCCTCTGGGGGAGCATGGGACTTTTTGTGCGCCGTCTGGGAGATGCCGGCTGTAATTCCGCCGAGATCGCCCAGCTGCGAAGCCTGGTGACGGCAGTGATCCTTTTTCTGTTCCTGATCATAAAAGAAAGGGATCTTCTGCGGATCCGCCTGCGCGACATCTGGTGTTTTGTCGGCACCGGAGTTCTGAGCATCGTCTTTTTTAACCTGTGCTACTTCACCACTATTGAACTGACTTCCCTCTCAGTGGCCGCTGTTCTGCTGTATACGGCACCGGCTTTTGTCATCGTGCTCTCCGCCATCCTCTTTAAGGAACAGATTACAAAAAGAAAGGTGATCGCTCTGATCCTGACCTTTGTGGGCTGCGTGTGCGTGAGCGGACTCATCCGCGGCGGAGCGTCAATGACCCTGAAGGGCTTTCTGGTCGGAATCGGAGCGGGAGTCGGATACGCACTCTACTCTATTTTCAGCCGTTTCGCGCTCGAAAAGGGGTACAGCAGCCTGACCATTTCTTTTTACACATTCTTTTTTGCGGTCTTCGGAACGATCCCCTTTGTCTCCATGAGCAGGGTCCTGCACTCAGTCACGACATCTGCGGGGCAGACCGCTTTTATTCTGCTGTTCGGCATTATCACCACAGTGCTTCCCTATCTCTTATATACCAAAGGGCTGGAGGGCGTCGAGAACGGGAAGGCCTCCATTCTGGCTTCTGTAGAACCGGTTGTGGCGACCATCTTGGGTACGCTGGTATTTCATGAGATGCTTCATCTGGATGAAATTTGCGGCATTCTCCTGATACTGGGAGCCATACTCATCAGCAACCGGTCCTCATCAGTAACCGAACATGACCAACAGCCAATCTGATTCAGAAGCGGGTCTGATTCAGAAGCCGGCCTGATTCAGAAGCCGGCCTGATTCAGAAGCCAGCCTGATTCAGAAGCCGGTCAGATGCAGCCGGTTTGGTTTGACTGGATAAATAAGCGGTAATGTCTTAACTTAATCCCGATAAAAAATAAGATAAAAAATAGGCTGAAGAAATCTTTTTCTGCCGGTTGTCATGGCAGAAAAGGAGTGCTATACTATTTTCTTGTTTAAAACGCTTTAACACGTTTATGTGTTACAGTGCTAAAAGCGGCGCGGGGACTGCAGCATCAGTCTGTGCCCTGTGTCCTGAAAAAGAAGAAGCATGATGGCTGAACCGCTGTCTACACCCGGCAGAAAAAAGGAGATAAACAGATATGAGCATTAAAATCGGTATTCTTGGATACGGCAACCTCGCAAAGGGCGTGGAGAGCGCGATCATGCAGAACGACGATCTGGAGCTGACAGCGGTTTTTACCCGCCGCGACCCCGCTTCCGTCAAGATCCGCACCGCCGGTGTTCCTGTCCTCGCGCAGGAGTCACTGTCTGATATGAAGGGTAAAATCGATGTCCTCGTGATCTGCGGCGGCAGCGCTACAGACCTCCCTGTCCAGACTCCCAAATACGCGGAAATGTTTAATGTTGTGGACAGCTTTGACACTCACGCCAAGATTCCGACCCATTTCGCCAATGTTGACGCGGCTGCCAAGAAGGGCGGCAATGTCGGCCTTATTTCCTGCGGCTGGGATCCCGGCATGTTCTCTCTGAACCGCCTCTATATGAACTGTATCCTGCCCGAGGGCCGGGATTACACTTTCTGGGGCAAAGGCGTCAGCCAGGGCCACTCCGATGCAGTGCGGCGGATCGAAGGCGTCCTTGACGCGCGCCAGTACACCATCCCCGTAGATGCGGCTGTCGAGAGTGTCCGGAAGGGTGAGAACCCCGAACTGACGACCCGCCAGAAGCACACCAGAGAGTGCTTCGTTGTGGCAGAAGAGGGCGCGGACCTTGCCCGCATCGAAAACGAGATCAAGACCATGCCCAACTATTTTGATGAATATGACACCACAGTGCACTTCATCAGCGCGGATGAAATGAAAGCCAGCCACTCCGGTCTTCCCCATGGCGGCAGTGTCATCCGCAGCGGCGTTACCGGCATTAATAAAGAGCATAATCATGTGATTGAATACAGCCTCAAGCTGGATTCCAACCCCGAGTTCACGGGCTCCGTTCTGGCAGCTTATGCCCGTGCAGTTGCCCGCCTCAGCAAAGAAGGACGCACCGGCTGTGTTACTGTTTTTGATATTGCGCCCGCATACCTGAGCGCAGCCGCCCCCGAAGACCTTCGCGCACACCTGCTTTGACAGACTGCCGCACAAGGCGCCAAAAACCGGATTGCTTCTGAGCAAAACCGCTCTGACAAACATCATGAACGAAAAGTGTGACAGGGAGAACAAGACTCCCTGCCGCACTTTTTTTGACGAATGAGTTCAGACAGATGTCGAACAGCTGTTTTTGTGGTACTATGATTAAAGCAGCGAGGAAAGCGGCCGCAAATGCCGAGCTTGCTCGGGCATTTGCGGACATTTTCCGAGCGCCCACACATGAGCATGAAAAGATTTTTTGCGCAGAATGCGCAAAAAAGATTGGGAATGCGAATGTGTGGAGCGATGTGAGAGCGCGGGACGCGCGAAACAGCGCGTGCTTTAATCATAAAAAAAGAAGCAGCGAGGAAAGCGGCCGCAAATGCCGAGCTTGCTCACAAATGTGCCCACACATGAGACCTACACATGAGTATGGAGGCAACAGATTATGTATAGACTGACTTCAAAACTGATTATTTACAGGGAAATCGGCGAAGACAGTATCCTGATGAGACTGTCGGATGTCTGCAGGCGGTTTGACCGGGGAGACTATGACAAAGAAGCACTCACAGCTATGGTACTGGATCAGATTCACCGTCTGCTGGACCTGGCGACCCGCTATGGGTTCGACCGGAATCTGTGGCACAATTATCTGGCCTTTCTGCTCGCCATGACCGAGACTCCTTTTACACTTGTTTCCGAAAAAGTGGGCGCCAACGAGGGCTCGGTCAATCACTTTGTCAAAAATGACCTGCGGGTATTCCGTCAGTTGTTTGACTATGATTTTTCACCTATCGAGAAGGCGCTGGAGACAGATGTTTTTTCCATCATAGAAAATTATCATGCCGTGGGCAAAAAGGAGAGGGTCTATAACCGGAGTGTCAGTGAAAAGGTAAGGGCTCTCAGCAGCAGCCTGGAGCAGGCTTCGGACGAAGAAGATATGTACCGGATCATCACAGATTTTTACCGCAACTACGGGGTAGGCATGTTCGGACTGAACAAGGCCTTCCGGATCAATGAGCGGTGGAGCAACTCCCCGGAGAGTGCCTCTTCCGACAGCCGTGGAATTGCCGGAGGAGGACAGCGCGCGGGAGTTTCCCCGTCAGCAGGCCCTTCGGTGGACTATGCTGCGGCGGGTGAGGACGATTTCCTGATCCCGATTACAGCAACCAGCGATGTGGTCCTGGACGACCTGATCGGATATGAGCTGCAGAAAGAGAAGCTGATCGCCAACACCGAGGCCTTCGTCAGCGGCCGGGCAGCCAACAATGTCCTGCTCTATGGAGACGCCGGCACAGGCAAGTCCACCAGTATCAAAGCCATACTGAACCAGTATTATGACCGTGGTCTTCGGATGATAGAAGTCTACAAGCACGAGTTCCGCTACCTGCAGCGGATACTGGCGGAAGTCAAAAACCGCAATTACCGCTTTATCATTTACATGGATGATCTCTCATTTGAAGAATTTGAGATCGAGTACAAATATCTCAAGGCGGTCATAGAGGGAGGTCTTGAGACCAGACCGGAAAACGTGCTGATCTACGCGACATCCAACCGCAGACACCTGATCCGTGAGACATGGTCCGACCGGTCTGACCGCTCGGATGATGAGCTGCACCGCTCCGACACCCTGCAGGAAAAACTTTCTCTTGTGGCCCGCTTCGGCATTTCAATAGGCTACATGAAGCCTTCTCACAAAGAATATCTGCACATCGTAAGCGAGCTGGCCAAACGATATCCTCAGATTTCCCTCTCCGAAGAGGAACTCACACTGAAGGCAAACCAGTGGGAACTCAGGAGCGGGGGAGCCTCCGGACGCGCCGCCCAGCAGTTTATCGACTTCCTTGCGGGAACAGCTGTCCAACCGGAATAAAGGCAGAAGCAATTGACAGAGGAAATCGGCTGGAGAGACAGCTGCCCGCGGAATCAGCTGACAGCTGTCGAACCGGAATAAAGGCAGAAGCATTTGACACAGAGAGCCGGCGGGAGAGACAGCTGCCCGCGGGATCAGCTGACAGCTGTCGAACAGAAGTAAAGGCAGAAGCAATTGAAGGAGAAAGCCGGCTGTCCGGTTCTGAGGAACAGGAGCAGATCCAATAAACTAAAGGCGAAAGCTTTTTCACAAGGGATTTTTCAGAGTAAAAAGGAAACCGAATTTCATGTATGACGACTTTCAGGATTATGAAGAGTATACAGACTTTCAGGATTACGAAGAGTATACAGACTCTCAGGATTACGAAGAGTATACAGACTCTCAGGATTATGATGACATTCAGGAACTCCAGGGGCTGAATCCTGCCCAGCTGGAGGCGGTCACCGCGACGGAAGGATTTGTCAGGGTAATCGCTGGGGCAGGTTCCGGAAAGACACGCGCCCTGTCCCGCCGCTTTGCCTATCTGGTCAACGAAATCGGGATCCTGCCAGGCAACATCCTGTGTGTGACTTTCACCAACAAGTCGGCAAACGAGATGCGTCAGCGCATCCACCTTCTGACAGGCGATAACGACACGGGCTATATCAACACCTTCCATGGTTTCTGCGTGTCCGTCCTGCAGGAGGACAGCAATGCCGTCCAGTATCCCAAGAGCTTTCTGGTCCTGGACAATGCCGATATTGACGCCATGCTGGGCACCATCTATGAGGAGCGGGGGCTCACACTCCGCGACATGACCTTCGGGCAGGCCCGTGACATGATCGAGATCCGCAAGATCTTCAAAGAGCCTCAGTACTATCTGGACATGATCACCATGTCCCTGGACACGATCCGGGACAAATACCTCAGGTCCGTCGATCCTGGGGACATTATTTTTTACGGATATCTCTATCAGGAGAAAAAATGCTTCGGCCTGGATTACAATGACCTGATCAAATTCACTCTCTATATTTTTTCACAGAATGAGGAGATCCGCCAAAAGTGGCAGAGCCGGCTGGAATATATCATGATCGATGAATTTCAGGACATCGATGACCTGCAGTATGAACTCATGACCGTGCTCTGCGGCCTTCATAAAAACCTCTTCATTGTCGGCGACCCGGACCAGACCATTTACACCTGGCGCGGAGCCAACGTCAAATATCTGCTGGATTTCGATAATCATTATCCCGGGACCAGGACCGTCATGATGATGGACAATTACAGGTCGACGCCTCCCATCCTGGCGGCGGCCAATTCCCTGATCGACAAAAATACGATCCGGATCAAAAAAAATCTGGTTCCTACCCTGGACGGAGGCTTCGTCCCGGTCTGTCATCACGCGAAGACAACTGCGGAAGAGGCGGAGTGGATCGCCGCCAAGATCACGGACCTTCACACGCAGAAAGATATCCCATACAGGGATATCACCATCCTTTACCGGGCCCACCATGTGACCCGGAGCGTTGAAGAAGCTCTTTTGAAAAAAGAGATTCCCTACACGATCTACAGCGGGGTACAGTTTTTCGGAAGGATGGAGATCAAGGATGCCCTCTGCTATCTGAGGATGATCGCCTACAAGGACGATCTGTCCTTTTCCCGCATCGTCAACCGCCCCCGCCGCAACATGGGAAAGCGCAGGATGGCTTTCCTGCAGGAAATGGCGGAAGCGACGAAAATGTCCCTCTATGACACTCTGGTCCGATATCTGGACAACGAGATTTTCAAGGGGACCAAAGCCCGGCAGTTTGTGGATCTGATCGAGAGATTTTCCGCGGAATCAGGTGCCCGTCCCGTCTCGGAGATCCTGTCCGAGATCCTGGACGAGAGCGGGTATGAGACCGCCCTGCGGACCGAGGGGAGCCAGGAACGCCTGGACAACCTGGCCGAGCTCAAACAGTCTGTCTACATTTTTGAGACTACCTGCGGGGAGGAGACCGGCCTGGAGGATTACCTGCGCCACGCGGCTCTTTTTTCAAACTCCGACGCCGACAGCGGAAGCGGGGACAAGGTCCGGCTCATGACTGTCCACACCGCCAAGGGCCTGGAATTTCCCTATGTTTTTCTGTGCGGCATGAATGAGGGAATATTCCCCTCCCGCAAGACCCGGACTCTGGAGGGGATGGAAGAGGAGCGCCGCCTGGCCTTTGTCGCCCTCACCAGGGCGCAGAAAGGCCTGTATCTGAGCGAGGCCCAGGGCCGCAATTTTGACGGGTCGCCCCGCTACCCTTCCAGGTTCATCCTGGATATTGATCCGGCCCTTTTGTCCTTTGTGCCCGATATGGACGAAAACCTGATCCGCGAGGCAAAGGCCAGTATACGCCTGAGCGACCGCAGGCTGAAAACAGGCAAGAGGGAGGGCCTCCTGCAGGAGGGCGACCGCGTCCGCCACCGCATTTTCGGACCCGGAACCATCCGGGGAGTGGACCCCGACAAGTCCGCCTACATCATCCGGTTCGATGACCTGGACACGGACAGACAGATCACTTTCCGCGCAAAACTCGAAAAAATATAGAAATTCAGAGCAAAGGCTGCGGGTCAGGGCTGTCTGAAACGAGAAGAGTTCTGCGTGGTTCCCGATGCAAAAACCGGGCTTTACGGCGCGGAGAATTTCTACAGGCGATCCGGTTTGGAAATGGTATAAAGTTTCAAAAGTGACTCTTGAAAATCACCAAAATACTCCGCATACTACAATAAAATATGTTACAATAAAAAATGCGCTGTAGTCTCAGACTGCCGTCCGGAGGCTTCTTTTAAAAAGCCGGAAGCATGTGGCAGGCATTGATTCAGACACCGTCCCGGACCGCTGACCCGGACTGTTTTAAAGCCGGAACCGTGCGGCCGGGCATTGATTCAGACACCGTCTCAGACCGCCGTCCGGAGACTTATTTTAAAAAGCCGGAACCCTGCGGTCCTGCATGGAGGCAAAAAGGAGAAAAATGGAGAAAAAGCTCCCGGTATTGTGGATCGTCATCCCCTGCTACAATGAGCAGGCAGTGCTGCCGATCACGGCACCTATGTTTCTTGATAAAATCACACAGCTTGCTCAGGAGGGGCTGATCTCCCCGGAGAGCAGGGTCCTTTTTGTGAACGACGGGTCAAAGGATACGACCTGGGAAATCATCAGCGGGCTGGCAGATTCCGACCCTCATTTTCTGGGCATATCCCAGAGCCGCAACCGCGGACATCAGAACGCCGTGCTGGCAGGTCTCATGACCGCGAAAGAATATTGTGACATTACGATCTCTATCGACTGTGACGGACAGGACGATATCAATGCCATGGATGAAATGGTGCGCCAGTATCTGGACGGGTGTGAGATCGTTTACGGGGTCAGGTCCCGCAGAGATACGGACACCTGGTTCAAGCGGGTGACGGCCGAGAGCTTTTATAAGCTGATGAATGACATGGGCGCGGAAGTCGTCTATAATCACGCCGACTACCGCCTTGTCTCTGCAAAAGTGCTGCAGGCTTTTTCATGCTATAAGGAAGTCAACCTTTTCCTGCGGGGAATGTTCCCTCTTGTGGGATTCAAGAGCACCTCGGTCTACTATGCCAGACATGAGAGGATCGCAGGCGAAAGCCATTATCCTCTTTCCAAGATGCTGGGACTTGCCATGGACGGCATTACCAGCATGAGCACCAAACCCATCCGTCTGATCACCGGTTTCGGAGTCCTTGTGGCTCTGATCAGCTTTGTGGGTGTGATCTGGTCCATAGTCGCCCATTTTATGGGTGTGGCGGTCGCCGGCTGGTCCAGTATGGTCTGCATACTCTGCTTTCTGGGGGGCATTCAGCTTTTGGGAATCGGCGTCATCGGAGAGTATGTCGGCAAGACCTACATGGAGACAAAGAAAAGGCCCAGATACATTATCAGCGAGAAGACCTGGGAGGACCAGGACAAAACGGACACTCTGATCGGGTGATGACCGGGTGACGACCGGGTGATGAATGGGTAATGACCGGGTGATGACCGGATGATGAATGGGTAATGACCGTGTGACGACAGGGTGACGGATTCCTGCGAGGATGAAAACACATATAGAATCCGCCCTGCTTTAAGTATACATGCGGCCATGGGCCGGTGCCCGCAGACATGGCCGCAGGGAAAAAATAAAATAATAAAGACATAATAAAACATAATAAAAACATTGAAAGTGTATTTATAAACCGGTTTCCGATCATCTTGAGTTAAGGATATAGGAGGAAGAAAAGATGATAAAGACTGCGAACTTTGATTTTTATGCGCCTACAAAAGTAGTTTTCGGTAAAGGCTCAGTTGACAGGCTGGGTGCCCTTGTCAAAGCGCAGGGCTGTTCCAAAGTCCTGATCCACTACGGCGGAAAGAGCGCCATCAGGTCCGGACTCATCGACAGGGTCCGTGCTGCTCTGGACGCTGAAGGCATCGGCCATGTTTCCCTGGGCGGCGTTGTTCCCAACCCCCATCTGGGACTGGTCTATGAAGGTATCGAACTGGGCAAAAAAGAGGGCGTCGATTTTATCCTGGCAGTCGGCGGCGGAAGTGTCATTGACTCCGCAAAGGGCATCGGATACGGCATCGCGGATCCCGAGCAGGGGGACGTTTGGGATTTCTATGTCAAAAAGAGAAAATCCACTGCCTGCCTTCCTGTCGGCGTAGTACTGACCATTGCCGCGGCAGGTTCCGAGATGAGTAACGATTCCGTCGTAACTAACGAGAAGACTGGTATAAAGCGCGGACACGGAAACGACGTTTCCCGCGCCAAATTCGCGGTCATGGATCCCGAACTGACCATGACTCTGCCGGATTACCAGTCCATGAGCGGCTGCACCGATATCATGATGCACACCATGGAACGCTATTTTACAAACGGCGGCAACATGGAACTGACTGACAGCATCGCTGAGGGTCTTCTCCGCACTGTCAAAAAATACACTCAGATCATCCATGCCGAGCCCGACAACTACGAGGCGCGCGCGGAAGTGATGTGGGCGGGCAGCCTGTCCCACAACGGACTGACCGGCTGCGGAGCTGCAGAGAGAGATTTCGCCAGCCATATTCTGGAGCATGAGCTGGGCGGTATGTTCGATGTGACCCATGGCGCAGGCCTTGCCGCCATCTGGGGCACATGGGCAAGATACGTCTATCGCGACTGCCTGGACCGCTTCGTGAAGTTTGCGGTCAATGTAATGGAAGTGACTCCCGGAGCCACCGACGAAGAGACCGCGCTGAAGGGAATTGAAGCGATGGAAGACTTCTATCGCAGCATCGGAATGCCCACCAGCATTCATGAACTCGGCATCGACTACACAGATGATCAGATCGCGGTCATGGCACACAACGCGATCATTGCTTCCGGCGGAAAGCGCGGAAGCGCCAAAGTCCTTTACGAGGACGATTTTGTAAAGATTTACAAAGCGGCCAGAGATGACCGCTGATCAGGCATTTATGGGAAAATAAGAGGTTACCTATGGGTCTGCGTTCCGGAAAGAGTAAAAACAGAAAACTGAACAGAGCAGATACCGGGCGTTCCGCAAACCGGCGGGCGGATTTCTATGACCTTCGCAGTGGAAGCGGAGCGGAATCGGAATACCCCGCCGGCGAGGGGGAACGGTATTACGAAGATGAGATTACGGAAGACATAAACGGCGAGAGCCGCTATGGCAGTGCGGGAAGATATCCTGATTATACAAATTTTACCGCTTTCTCTGACAGGTCCGACAGATCGGGCGGATCCGCCAGACCGGAGGATGAAAGACCTTACCGCGAGCGCCATCGCGTTGAGATGAACGATGGAGCGTATACTCGTTCTTCCGGCTCTTATAATGCGGACCGGGGACCGGAAGTTCCTTCGTTAAGCCGCAGTGACGGCCGACGCACATCCGGGACATCCGGCTATGAAAGAAACCGTTACGGAACAGGAAGCTCCTCATCCTATGGGGGCGGCAGTTCCACATCCTATTCATCCAATGGAGCAGGCAGCCCGGGCTTTTTTGAAGACCTTAACTCTTACTCCAACGGGTCCGGCAGTTCCACATCCTACGGAGGCGAAAACAGGGTCGTCCGTGGGAATGTGCCCGCAAACCGCAGGGACAGCGTGGAAAACGGTGCGGAAAGGGAAATTTCCGCGGATCTGTTTGTTCCCAATACATTTTCCGGCGGCGGAAGGCGGAGCCGGGTGACACGCAGATCCCGGGAATCGATTCAGGATTCCCGCGGAGGCAGCTATCGGGACAGTACTTCCGATCGTCCTTACCGGGACAGCGCTTATGACAGCAGTTCCCGGGGAGGCGCTTATGACAGCGGTTATCGGGGCAGAGCTTCCGATCGTCCTTATCGGGGTGACGCTTACGGCAGCAGTTCCCGCAGCGGCTCTTATGACAGCAGTTATCGGGGCAGCGCTTATGACAGCAGTTATCGGGGCGGCGCTTCCGATCGTCCTTCCCGGGGCGGCTCTTACGGCAGCAGTTCCCGCAGCGGCTCTTATGACAGCAGTTATCGGAGCAGCTCTTCCGACCGAGCTTACCGGGCCGGAAGTTCCGGCAGTGACTCCATGGGAGCCGGCTCCGACAGATTTAGAAACTCCTGGACAGCAGCGGGCAGGACACAGGAAAGCGGCCCGGGCTTTTATTCCGCTCCGGGATATCTGGGCGGTTCCCGCAGGGGTTCCGGCACAGGTACCAGGACGGGAGACAACTACCGCAGAGACGGTGGATCGGGAAGACGGGGAGGCGCTGATCCCGGCCAGGATTATTTTTACGAAGAAGAGCTTCCTGCGGACAACCTTCTGTGGGACGGAATCGGAGACGATCCTGATGAGACTCCTGCGCAGAAAAGAGCCCGTCAGAGGGAAAGGATCCGCCAGGAACGGGAAAAAGAGCTCCGGAAAATGTATTTCCGGCTTGGAGCCGGCGCGGCGGTTGCCATGGTTGCGATCATCATCGTGATTGTGATCGCGGTGATCGGGCTCCGCAGCAAAGATGATGATAATACTGCTGCGGCAGGTTCCGGAACTGAGCAGACGACAGTCGCCTCCGGAAATGAAACGGATTCATCAGCGGGCAGCGGATCTGAAGGGGATGTGGGAGAAGAAAATTCCCCTCAGACAGAGCAGACGAACGGGGACGAGGACCTTTCGCAGGATGCCCGGGACAATCAGGAGGGAACAGCAGACGGTCCTCAGGATGCTTCCGATGAAACCGCAGAGGAGACAGACATGACAAATACGACAGATACAACAGGTGCGGATACCGAAAACGGCGGCCGGCAGGAGGGCACTGCGGGACAGCAAGAGAATACTGCTTCAGACACGGAAAATCCGGCTGATCAGGGGAATACACAATTATCCCCTACTGATTCCTGGACAGAAGAAGCCCGGCAGGGAATCGCCGCGGACGGAAACGGGGCAGGGGTCAGCTACACTCGTCAGGACGAATGGAATCTGATTCTGGTCAATCCCTGGCATAAACTCCCCGAAGGATACACTGTAGAGACAACGACTCTTCTGAACGGCGAATCCATCGACAGCAGATGCTACAGCGCGCTGTCGCAGATGCTGAATGACTGCCAGGAACAGAGCGGAGGTATTCCGATTGTCTGTTCCTCCTATCGTCCCCATGAAAAGCAGGTACTGCTCTATGATGACCAGGTCAAATCGCTCATGAGTGCCGGGAAAACGAAGGAGGAAGCTGAAAAGGAAGCGGGCACTGTCGTTGCGGTTCCCGGTACCAGTGAACATGAACTTGGACTCGCAGTGGACATATGTGACAGCGAAAACCAGCTGCTTGATGAATCACAGGCAGATACCAATACACAGAAGTGGCTCATGGAAAACTGTTGGAAATATGGATTTATCCTGCGATATCCCAAGAATAAGAGTGATATTACCGGGATTATCTATGAGCCCTGGCACTACAGATATGTCGGAAACGAAGTCGCCAGGGAAATCCAGGAGAGTGGAATCTGCCTGGAGGAGTACCTTGCGGAATAACCTGTTCAAAGCAACGAATCCTATGAAGGGAAGACAGCTGAGAGATGCATTTGGACCCGAACGATTTAAAAAAGACAATAAATAATGCCGCGCATTCCTTTCAGGAAAAAACAGGGAAAAAGGGTAAGAATGCAAGTGCCCCTCAGGGGGAAGAGACACCATCCCCTGACAAGCCTTCTGTGTCCGGACAGGATGGATCTTCGGGGGAAAACGGAAGACCGGAAAAGCTGACCAGACGGCAGAAAAAGTCCAGACGGTCGAGAAGGTCCGGAAAGGCGGCTGAATCAGACAGGTCAGCCCGGTCCGGCCAGGCGCATCCGGGCGACCGCAAAGCAGAGCCGGGCTGCAAGGCAGAGTCCGGCCAGCCGCATACGGGTACGCATCCGGACAGACCGAAGGCAGAGTCCGGCCAGCCGCATCAGAGCGACCGGAGAGCGGAGACGGGGCAGAAGGCAGAGTCCGGCCAGCCGCACCAGAACGAACATCCGGACGGACAGACAAAACAGTCCGGCGCGCTGAAGGCCGGAATCGCAGGAAAAACGAAGAAGGGACTGTTTCAGAAAAAGGAGAGGAGCCCGGAAATTCAGGTTCCCGATGCAGAAGATGCCCCTTCTCAAAAACATCATGACAGGAAAGAACTCTGGGCCGGACCGGCTCAGAAAATATCTGAAACTGTCAGGAAAATAGGAATAAATCCTGCCAGACGAAAAGCATCTGAAGATGTTAAAGCGCTGCAGGAAACACATGCTCTTTTAACGGAAAAAAGCCAGGACCAGCCTGAGTCATCCACGGCTGAAAGTGCTAAAACACAGGATCCGCCAAAGGCATCCGAAAAAGCGAAGGCACAAGACCAGACTAAGGAATCCGAAAGGGAAAAAGCTCAGGATCAGACCAGGGAATCCGAAAAGGAAAAGGCTCAGGGACGGTCAAGGAAATCCAGAAGAGCGAGAAAGAAAGAACGGTCAAAAAGGTCCGGGAAAGCTAAGTCACAGGACCGGTCAAAAACATCTGAACCGGTTAAAAGCAGGAGCCGGTCGATTGTCTCTGAGCCGGTTAAAGATTCCGGAAAAACGCAGGATCATTTAAAGAGCTTCGCAAGTGGGACATCTCCGGAATCAGAGGCCGGTCTGCTGAATACTTCTCCGGAGACGGCAGATATTTTTCTGCAGGAACAGAAAGCCGCAGGAGAACCGGCGGCTTGGGGAGAAACGGCAACTCCGGAAGGAAAAGCGGCTGCAGAATCAAAAGCAGCTGCAGGATCAAAAGCAGCTGCAGAAAGCCCTGTTTCCGAAAAAGAAACAGCTCCGGAAAAGGAAACAGCTCCGGAAAAGGAAACAGTTCCGGAAAAGGAAACAGTTCCGGAAAAAGAAACAGCTCCGGAAGGAGAAACGTCACCGCAAGGTCCTGGCCGCAAGTCAGAATCTGAGAATCCGGAAACAGTCGATGCCCTGTCCGGTGAAGAGGTGAAGGCGTCTGAAGAGATATCCGACGGCGGTCTTCAAAAGACACAAGGAAGTCTGTCTGAGCTGCCTGCAAGAGGGACTGGCTTTCTGAGGAATCTGTGGGTAATATGCGTCACCTGGTGGAAAGCGCTGTTTGCCTCTCTGGTAAAGAAGGTCGGATATACACTTGCAGCAGCCGGAGTTATCGCCTTTATCGCGGCTTTGTTCTGCTGTATCCTCTATCTGAGCACAATGGGATCCCGGAGCGCACAGACAGTGGATTCCGGAGACCGGGACAGAGAAGAAATGACCCCGGAAGAAGGAGCGGAAGCGGATTATGACGGAATCGCTCCGGCAGATGAAGCCGGGACTACAGGATGGTCCCAGGTCTTGCCTGACCAGACCGCGGGGACAGATGGAGACCAGGCACTCGCCAAAGCATTCGAGGGACTTTTTTCACGGACCCGCCAGGCCGCTGTTGTCCTGAGACAGCAGGCCGAGAATACGATTCGCGACGAGTATTTGGAAATCCTCGAAAGCGGAAAGGGATCGGAGTTTACACCTGAATCAGAAGCGCAGAAAAAGCTGTGGGAGCAGGTCAGACAAGAACGCAAAGAGAACCTGAAGGAGAAGCCTCTTCTTATTCTGGTCAATAAATGGCACACTCTCCCTGAAGACTATGTGGTAGAGCCTGTTGACCTGGAGAACGGGCAGCAGATCAGCAGTATCTGTTATGACCAGATGGTGGAAATGCTTCAGGACTGCCGCAGCGCGGGAGGCACGCCCATCGTCTGTTCAGGATACAGACCCCATGAAACGCAGGTCTATCTTTTTGACGAGCAGATCAAAAGATGGCTCTATATGGGCTATGGGCAGGAAGAGGCGGAAGCCATGGCAGCTACTGCCGTAGCAGTGCCCGGAACCAGCGAACATGAGCTGGGACTTGCCGCGGATATCTATTCCTCCGAAAATATGGATCTGGATGAGAGCCAGGTCAACACATTTACACAGCAGTGGCTCATGGAACACTGCTGGGAGTACGGTTTCGTTCTGCGCTATCCCAACGGAAAAAGCAGTATCACCGGAATCATATTTGAACCCTGGCATTATCGGTATGTCGGGAGAAAATACGCGGAAAAAATACAGAAAGCCGGTGTCTGCCTGGAAGAATACCTCGATGAGGCGGAACACCCCTACTCACCATTGGATCCTTTTGCGGAGACCGCGGAAGAGACAGGGGACGGAACCGGAAACCAATCCGGGAACGGGTCAACGGACGGAACCGGAGATACACTTCAGAACGACGCCGGGAATACAACTGAAGACGCGTCCCTGAATGAGACAGGGCATGGATCCGAAGGCGAATCCCTGAATGGGACAGGAGATGGAACCAATACTGGATCCCTGAACGGGACGACGGACGGATCTGAAAACGGTGACATAAACCAACCGTCAGACGTGACCGGAGATGGATCCTGGAACAATACGTCAGACGGGACCGGAGATGGATCCTGGAACAATACGTCAGACGGGACCGGAAATGGATCCTGGAACAATGCGTCAGACGGGACCGGAGATGGATCCTGGAACAATACGCCAGACGTGACCGGAGATGGATCCTGGAACAATACGTCAGACGGAGCCGGAAATGGATCCTGGAACAATACGTCAGACGGGACCGGAGATGGATCCTGGAACAATACGTCAGACGGGACCGGAAATGGATCCTGGAATAATACGTCAGACGGATCCCAAAATGGATCCATAAACGAAAATAACGGTGGCACCTTTAATGGGTATTAAGTGAAATAAAACGCGGTACCCGCAACAGGTATTCAGTGAAACGAAACAGGGAGAGTCCATACTTTGTTTTCAGCAGGCTGACAGGATATGGGGACTCGCTCCAAAAATTGAAAAAGGAGAAAAAATATGACACAGGATGTGATCTATATTACTGGACATCAGCACCCTGATACAGACTCTATCGCTTCCGCGATCGGCTACGCTTTTTTCAAGCGTGCCAATGGCGTGAAGGCCGTTCCCTGCAGACTTGGAAAAATCGGAACCGAGACCAGATACCTTCTCGACAGATTCGGGTTCCAGGAGCCCATGCTGCTTGAGGACGCCCGTGTCAAGATGTCCGAGATCGAGATCGATGACCCGACCACGATCATGCCGGACAAAACTATCTTTGAGGCGATCCAGCTGATGCATGGCGCTGACAAGCAGACCTGCGGCGTTGTTGATGAAGACAACAAAGTCGTCGGCATGGTTACCATGAACGATATCGGCCTGGTTGCCATGGGCGATACTGCCAGTACCGAGAAACTTCTCGAGGATATCTCTCCCGAGAACATCAATACCGCGATTAACGGAAAGATCATTTACCGTGCGCCGGACCGCCACATCCGCGGAAGAGTATCGGTTATCGCCATCACCAAGGAAGATATCGCCATCCACGAAGTCAAGGACAAGATCGTTATCGTCGGTGACGACATAGACGCCCAGAAACACGTGATCGAGATGGGCGCAGGCATGCTGATCCTGGTGCGTGCGGATGAAGTTAGTGAGGAAGTTTTGGAACTGGCCAGGGAATACGGCGTCTCCGTGATCATTTCCGGTCACAGCACCATGAACACTTCCCGATACACTTATTTCGCTCCTCCCATCAGCAAGATCATGGCGACCAAAATCGTCAAGTTCTATGCCAACGAGCTGGCTGAGGATGTCGGTATCAAGATGATGAGAACACGTTATCACGCCTATCCCATCGTCGATGAGAATGACAGGATCGTGGGCTGCGCTTCCCGCTACCACATCATGAACAGCAAGAATAAAAAGATCATTCTGGTCGACCACAACGAGTTCTCCCAGTCCGTGAGAGCAATAGACAAAGCAGAGGTTCTGGAAGTAATCGACCACCACAGGATCAACGACTTCTCTACAAAGCGTCCGGTGGCTTTCCGTAACGAGATCATCGGAAGTACAGCGACCATCGTCGCGACCATGTTCCGTGAGAACCAGATTCCGATTCCTCAGAATCTGGCAGGACTCCTGCTCGGAGCCATCCTCTCCGATACCCTCAAATTCCAGTCCCCGACCACGACCGAAAAGGACAAGCGCACAGCCAACATCCTGGCGGCCATCGCGGATCTGGACATCGACGAATTCGCGAATGAAATGTTCTCTGTCGGCGCGGACATCAAGGGCAAGAGCATTCCCGAGCTTCTCAATCAGGATATCAAGTACTTTGAGATTGAAAACTGCAAGACCATGGTCTCCCAGGTCATCATCTCCACATTCAAGGCTCTCGAGGGCAAGAGCGACGAGATTCAGGCTGTTCTCAGCGAGTTCACCAAGAAAAAGAACCTGGATCTGTGCCTGATGGTCTTCACCAGCATCCTGGACAATGGTTCGATCGTCTACCGCGCAGGTGATAAATCCGACTGGGCACTGGAAGCCTTCCCGGACAAGGACAATGAAGTGCACTCCCTGCAGAAGGGAGTCCTCTCCAGAAAGTCTCAGATCGTTCCCATCCTGACAGCGACGATCCAGAAGTACTCATAATACCGGAAAGAGTGCTCCGAATAATACCGGAAAAATACTCCGGACAATACCGGTAGAAGTGCTCCGAATAGTACCTGAAGATATACTTCGAATAATGCCTGAAGAAGTGCTTCAAATAATACCGGAAAGAGTGCTCCGAATAGTAGCGCAATATTCTTTTTCCTGAATCAGATCATAGAAATCTGCCGCGTCCGTAAAAAAGCATGTAAAAATGCCTTCGGACGTGGCAGATACTGCGTGATAAGACAGGAAATGTGTGTTATGATTGCAGGAGCGCTCTGTATAAGCAGCATCAGGCCCGGTTGTCCTGAAAAAGCGGAACCGGCAGGCGGAAGACAAGAGACCGCGCAGTTTCCGGCAGCACACCATCCATTGCCTTGAGAGAGTGAAACCGGAAAATGGAAGACAAGAGACCGCGCAGTTTTCCGGCAGCACACCATCCATTGCCTTGAGAGAGTGAAACCGGAAAATGGCAGACAAGAGACAGAAGACTGCGGACCGCGCCTTCCTGCGCCGCTTACTAATATTTTAAAAAGGAAACAGAAAGCAGTATTTACTTATGAATGAAAACAAAGACTATATGATTCGTGCTGTTGCCGCGGATGCCCAGATTCGTGCTTTCGCGGTCACTTCCCGAAATCTGACAGAAAAGGCCAGGCAGGCTCACAATACCAGTCCCATCGCCACAGCGGCTCTGGGGCGCGCCATGTCAGGCGCTTTGATGATGGCTGAAATGCTCAAAGGACCCCATGATCTGCTCACCATCCAGATCGACGGAGACGGCCCCATGCAGGGCCTGCTGGTCACGGCGGACAACCACGGTCATGTCAAAGGATATGTCAAGAATCCCCATGTCATCCTTCCTCCCAATGCCCAGGGACACCTCAATGTCGGCGGGGCTGTGGGAAAGGGCACCCTCACCGTAATCCGGGATATGAACCTCAAGGATCCCTATATCGGACAGATTCCTCTGGTGACAGGTGAGATTGCCGAGGATCTGACAGCTTACTACGCCCAGTCGGAGCAGATTCCTTCCGCTGTGGGACTTGGTGTGCTCATGAACAAAGAGAACACTGTCCGCAGAGCCGGCGGATTCGTCGTTCAGCTCATGCCCTTTGCGGACGACGAAGTGATCGCGCGCCTGGAAAAAAATATCCGCGGGATCTCTTCGGTCACTACTATCCTGGAAGAAGAGAATACACCGGAACATCTTCTGGACCGCGTCCTGGAGGGATTCGAGCCGGAAGTCACATCTCGTGAGGACGTCAGCTTTTTCTGTAACTGCAGCAAGGAGAGATTCGAACGGGGACTGATCCTTCTAGGAAAAGAAGAGCTGGAGAACATCATCAGCGATGGAAAGGACATAGAACTCAAGTGCCAGTTCTGCAACAGCGCCTATAATTTTTCCACGGATGAAGTGAAAAAACTTCTGCCCCGCACACAGGTTTCCGCAGCAGGAGCAGAAACGCAGACCGATTCGGAACATAACGATTCGGAACAGACTGATTCTGAGAATTCATGAAGATTCTTCGGAATTCCTGCTTAGAATTCCTTAGACCTTATGGGGACTCCCCGGAAATTCTGCTCAGGATTCCAGAGGATTCATTAGGACTCCCCGGAAATTCCGCTCTGGATTCCAGAGGATTCATTAGGACTCCCCGGAAATTCTGCTCAGAATTTCAGAGAACTCATGAGGATTGCAAAACACAGGACATCTTATTATAATGATATCGATTTTTTGATGATTTCGAATAATCTTTAATTAGAACATATATGCCCTGCGCCAGGGGCTCCATTTATGTGGAGTCGCAGACGGATTAACTCAGCTCTGCAAAGAAAACCTTTTGTGGATCCCTTTTCAAAGCCATGAGAACCGGGAACCGAATGGAAAAAAGACGCGGGACGGCTTAAAAATAGAGGACAAAGAGGACTAAGAAAATGTATTGTGCAAAATGTGGCGCCAGACTGGCAGAGGGCGCCAAAAAGTGTGACAAGTGCGGTGAACCCGTGCGTGCACGTCGCGCTGTTGCATCCAAAAAAACTGAAAAGCATTCAGAGACATCGTTTGATTATGCTCCCGGAAATCTGAATGAATCGGACAATTCCAATGAAAAGACCGGTGATTATGTTCCTGCGGATCAGGAAGTCAAAGATCCCGCATTTTGTGAAGAACCCGGGGAGAATGTCGATGTTCAGTCGATTATCAGGATCGCACATGGCGAAGAGCCGGCTTCCGAAAAGACAGGTTCTGATCCTGAGGACGGAAAAAGGTCTGTTGATTCAAACCGCAGGGGAAAGCTTCGCTACGGTGCAGTCACCCCTCTGGAGAAAGCGCGCCGCCGAATCGCCGAGATGAGGCATCATCTGGAAGAAACAGCGGAAGAAAAGCGCATGAACAGGCACATGGAGCGCGCGGCAAAACACTATGAAGAGCTGGGAGCTGCGCCTACCCCGATTTTAAAGTCGGCAGTGAAGAAGACCAGGACCAGGAAGGACGGGGATTCCCGGAAATCAGCTGCTGAGTCTGCGGTCCCGACACGGGAAGCAAAGAAAACTGCCGCAAGGCCGGCGGCCCCTGAGCATGAAGGTAAGAAAGCTGCCGCAAGGCCGGCAGACATTGAGCAGGAAGCTAAGAAAGCTGCTGCCCAAGCCGGTCAGTCTGAAGCAGAAGCCGGAAATGCTGCTGCAGACAGCGCCGTAAAGGCAGCAGCTATTGAGGAGCAGCTCGCAAAGGAACGCCAGGAAAAGGTCCTCGCGCAGCAGGAAAAACAGGAAAAAGAGGCTCAGAAAGCCGTCTCGGAAGCAGAAACACCGGATCGAAAAGAAGCCACTGCAGAAGGAGAATCCCCGGCTGGAGAAGCAGCCGCAGAGGGGGAAGCCCTTGACAGCGAGGCCGCTGAGAGAAAGGCCGTTGAGGAAAAGATCCTGGCCGAACAGAAGGCCAGAGCTGAGCAGAAAGCTGCAGCCCAGCAGGAAGCCGCTGAGAGAGAGGCCGTCGAGAGAAAGGCCGCCGAGGAAAAGATCCTGGCCGAAAAGAGAGCACGCAAAGCCCTCGAGGATCAGGAGCGCAGGGATCGTGAACGACGTGCACGCAGCCGGGCAGCTGTCGCGGCGAGAACCATTTCGGAAGAGGAAAAGCAGATTCAGGAAGCCCGCCGTATCCGCAGGTATTATGAAGAGGAATCCGATGCCATGGATCTGTTCCTCGACAAATTCGGAATTACCAAGGAGACCGGAGTCAAGATCGCAACGCTCTTCCTGGTCGTCGTCCTGAGCCTGGTCTATGTGATCGGCCGCAGCAGGTCCGGAGGAAGCAGCAGCGCTTCACCTTCCGGCCAGGGCGAAGCAGGAGAAACCTTCTCTGTATCTCCCGAATCAGAAGAGGGTGATGACAGCGGCATTTCTGATGACAGTGATCTGCCGACCGGCGGCGGAGATTTCGAGGATTCCCAGTCCGACACAGACGCGCAGCAGGAAGGACCTGACACACAGGAGCCGACTGAGAACAAAGAACCATAACAAAATCAGGAAGAACCTGATACTCAGAAGCTGACGGAAAGAGAAGCAGCAAAAAAGAAGGAAAGAAAAGGTATCGTAATTATGCAAAGAGAATCATTGGGCAGTCGTTTGGGATTTATACTGATCAGCGCGGGCTGCGCGATCGGTATTGGTAATGTATGGAGATTTCCGTATTTGTGCGGGCAGTACGGCGGCGGCGCATTCGTGCTCATCTATCTGTTTTTCCTTTTCATCATGGGCCTTCCGGCAATGTGCATGGAGTTTTCTGTCGGACGTGCCAGCCAGACCAGTCCCATAAGCATGTATCAGAAGCTTGAGCCCAAGGGTTCCAAATGGCATCTTCACGGTTTTGCCTGCCTGGCAGGCAACTACATTCTGATGATGTTCTACACCACTGTCGCCGGATGGATGCTTCAGTACTTCTTCCTGGAAGCGGGCGGAAGGTTTGAAGGCCTGGACCCCGACGGCGTGGCAAATGTCTTTTCACAGAATCTCCTGAGTCCCGCCATGCAGGTGGGCTTTATGGGTCTCGTAGTCGTGCTTGGATGCTTCGTCAACATGAGAGGTCTGCAGGCCGGACTGGAGCGCGTGACCAAGGTCATGATGATTCTTCTGATCATCATCATGATGATTCTCGCCGTGAACAGTATCTTCCTGCCCGGTGCAGCAGAGGGAATCCGTTACCTGCTCATCCCTGATTTCAAGAGAATGCAGGAAGCCGGAATCTGGAACGTGATTTCAGCCGCAATGAACCAGTCATTCTTCACACTCAGTGTAGGCATCGGTTCCATGGCTATTTTCGGAAGCTATATCGGAAGAGAGCGGTCCCTGTTCGGAGAGTCCGTCAATGTCGTCCTGCTGGACACATTTGTTGCGATCTGCTCCGGCCTGATCATCATCCCTGCCTGCTTTGCATACGGCGTGGAGGCGGGCGCAGGCCCCAGCCTGATCTTCATCACCCTTCCCAACATTTTCAACAACATGCCTCTGGGAAGAGTATGGGGAAGCCTGTTCTTTGTCTTTATGTCCTTCGCGGCATTTTCCACAGTGCTCGCCGTGTTTGAAAATATCATGGCCATGTGCATGGATCTGTTCGGATGCAGCAGGTTTAAGTCCGGACTGTTTAATATTTTCGCAATCTTCATCGGATCCCTGCCCTGTGCTCTGGGATTCAATGTACTCTCCTGGATCCAGCCCCGCGGAGAAGGCTCTGCCATCCTCGACCTGGAAGACTTTATTGTCAGCAACTTCCTGCTGCCTCTGGGCGCTCTGGTCTTTGTCCTTTTCTGCACCCGCAAATTCGGCTGGGGATGGGAAAACTTCAGGAATGAAGCCGATGAGGGCGAGGGTGTGAAGCTTCCGGAATGGACGAGACCCTATATCACATGGGTCCTTCCGATTTTGATCATCATCGTCTTTATCAAGGGACTGATCTGACCGCCGGTACCCCTGTCAGGGAACGGATTCGATCAATGATATTTCTGCCAGAGAGTGGATCCGGTCATGGATATCCTGTCAGGGAATGGATTTGATCAATGATATTTCTGTCAGAGAGCGGATTCGGTCATTGATATCATGTCAGGGAACGGATCCGGTCATGTATATCTCTGTACAGGACTGAAATATACAGGATTAAAAAAAGAAAAGAAATAAAAACAAAAAAGCAGACAGGGCGGGACAGGAGCTGCCTCCTGTCTCTCCCCTGTCTTTCGGAAAGGGTAACACACGGGAGATGCTGTCTGTACAAAACGGCACAACTGAAAATGTTTCCGCGAAAAGGTCAGCGCGGCGGGGAAAACTATGGATTTTTCCGGTCGTGCTTCTTTTGTGTGTCCTGGCTGCTGCCCTGGGAGGCTTTCTGATCTACCGTCTCTACACTCCCTCCGAGTACACGGAGAGCGAAGTCAATGAGTATGTCAAAAGCATCTACGGTGACTCATGGAAGCTCCAGAAGAAGACCCCTCTCTCTGATGAAAAAGGTGAGGGAATCCGCTATCTTTACGCCAGTGGGGACGGGGGCAGCTTCTCCGTCTTCTCCATTTCGGTGCCGGTCTATGAGAAAGGCGAGGCAACAGGGCGCTGGGAAAAGGCTTTGTCCGACAATTATTTCAGCACTGTGATCGAAAAGAACATGGACGCGCTGAAAAAAATAGAAAAGAAGTGCAAAAAGAACCCGGAAATCCGCCTGGAAATAGAGAAAACGGGAGACGATTCCGGAATCTACGGGGCTTCCTATACATTCAGAATGTACCTGGAGACCAACACATGCTTCGAAGAGGCAGCCGGAATTCTGAAGAAAATGGATAAGCTCTTTTCATTTTCCTGCGGGGCAGGTACGCCGCCCTACGATCAGATGCGCAAGGAGAATCCGTCTGTGGGGGTTTATCTGAAACCTGAAAAATCAGGGCCGGCAGCGGATGTGATCTCTTCTTCCGCCCCCATTGTACAGAAGGGGGACAGCGGGCGCATACCCAATCTGTCAGCTGACTGGAGTGCGACGGGAGAGCGTGAAAAATACCGCATCAGTACGATCTCTTTCACGGACGCAACATCCTCCTCCCGCCTTAAGACCGAAGATGTCTTTATCCGTCTTGAAAACGATTACGTCGATGCGGCGAAAACATTCGGCAAGACCTGCTACGCGGCTCCTGCTGAACTCAAGGACAAGTATCCCGCGCCGATCCTCGCACTGGTCAATGTGGGAGGGCATAAACTCAAGGTATCTGATGCCGACAGTGCCAGTTATAAATTCTATTATCACCGCGGAACAGGCACATACTGGCTGGCCGGACTCGACGTCTGTGAGGACTTTGACGGGAATCCATTCGGAGACTACTCCGGAAGAGGAAGCTTCGCAAAACTGATCGATTACCTGGGCGGCAGCTACAGCTGTGATAAATGGAAGAGCGGATGGAGAATCGGCAACAACCAGTGGACCGCCGAGGCGGAGACAGAGAAGACCGGAAAAAGTCCATACACCTACAAAGGGATGACACTCTTCAGGAACGGCAACAATGAAAACCTGGATCCGATACCCAAAATCTTTGAAGGTACAGGAGCCCTTCCCTCCGGCAGACCCTACAGCATCAGAGACCTGATCCGCATGCTGGACGTCCGCATCACGATCAATCAGAAAGACATGACTGCTGTCATGTTCAGAAATTTCTAGAGCCTGTCTTATTCAGAAAGCGCACAAAGGCGAACAGATCATTCGGCTTTATGCGCTTTCTGTATGGGACAGGCTGTAAATGCTGCATATAATAGTTGACGAAAAAAACAGCGTCATATGATAACAGGCGGATAATAATTGCGTCATATGATAATAGATGAAAAATAAATACCTGAATATGATACTTGACGGAAAACCTTGTCTGCCGGAAATCTGATATTCTGAAAATGGAGGATTGAATCCTTAGAATGAAAAACAACAGAACAATTCGCAGAAGGGTCCTGACCGCACTCACCCTTTTCTGGATGCTGTTCATCTTTATCATGTCCTCAGCGAGAAGTACGGTGTCCGACTACCAGAGCGATACACTCATAGATTTTATCTGCACCGTTTTTGTAAAAGGCTACACCGAAATGCCGCCTGATAAAAAACTGGAGCTGCAGGATCAGGGGACTTTTCCGGTCAGAAAATGCGCCCATATGACGGAATATGCCATACTGGGCGCATTGCTTTCACTCACTATCACTGAATATATGCAGGATTCCGATTCTTCTTCGCGGAAAAGAGACGGAAATTCTGCTTCGAAGATTCTGCGCAGGGCAGTTTTCATAGGATTCCTCTATGCCTCCACGGATGAGTTCCACCAGACTTTTGTTCCGGGGCGGTCGGGAGAAATCAGGGATATTCTGATCGACACATTCGGAGTCCTGCTGGGAGCCCTGATCGTCACCCGCTTAATTCCTTCACTGCTGCAGCGCAGAAGAGCGAACAACTACAGATTCTGACCCGTCAGGCTCTCCTGACAGGCGCGTACTTGTGCCGGCGTGCCGCTCACGACAATGCGGCCTCCTTCCGCGCCGCCTCCCGGCCCCATGTCGACGATATAATCCGCGCTGCGGATAACGTCAAGATCATGCTCGATGACGATGACAGTGGCTCCGTGGTCGAGAAGGCTGCGGAATACATCCAGAAGCACTCGAACATCTTTGGGATGGAGGCCGATGGTCGGCTCGTCAAAAACAAAGACGGAATCCGACTGCCCCCTGCCCATTTCACTGGCCAGCTTCAGGCGCTGTGCCTCTCCGCCCGAAAGACCGGGGGTCTCCTCTCCCAGGGTAAGGTAGCCAAGCCCCAGATCGTGGAGGACCTTGAGGCGTCTGTGTGTTGTTGCCAGATCCGAGCAGGCCTCCAGTGCCTCATCGACGCTCATGGACATGAGATCGGGAAGGCTGAAGGAAGTTCCGTTTTTGGCCCTGCGCACCACCTCGTGGGCTTCCCGGCGGTACCTTCCGCCCCTGCAGTCCGGGCATGGAATATCGACATCCGGCAGGAACTGGACATCCAGCGAGATCTCCCCGGTTCCGTCGCAGGTGGGACAGCGCAGCTTACCGGTATTGTAGGAAAAGTCACCGGCCTTGTAGCCGCGCTCTTTTGCGTCCGGCGTGCGGGCATAGATTTTGCGCAGATCATCGTGGACATTTGCATAGGTCGCCACTGTGGACCGCACATTGATGCCGATTGGAGTGGCGTCGATCAGCTTGACCTGATTGATGCCGGGTGCCTCCAGCGACTTCACATGGGCGGGATTTTTTTTGCCCTTTATGGAGGCCGACAGTGCCGGAATCAGGCTCTCAAGGATCATAGTTGTCTTACCCGAACCGGAGACGCCTGTGACTACCGTCAGCCGCCCTTTGGGGATCTTGACATCAAGTGGATGCACCGTGTGGATCTGGCCGGTCCGCATGTGGATCACGCCGTCCGCAAATAAGTCATCGTGCAGGTTCTTGTGCGGGACGTTATGCATGTTTTCGTGCAGGTCTGTATGGAGGTCGCTATGCAGGCCTTCGCACGTGTCCGGGCTTTCGCATGATTTTTGTTCGGACAGATAGGGTCCGATCACAGAGTCCGGATTCTTTTTGATTTCTTCAATAGTCCCCTCAGCGATGACTGTGCCGCCAGAAGCGCCGGCGCCTGGCCCCATCTCGATCATCCAGTCCGCATGGGCCAGAACCTGTACGTCGTGGTCGACGATCACGACGGTATTTCCGTCTGCCGCCAGGTCGTCCATCACCCCTGTAAGGCCTTTCAGGTTATAGGGATGCAGGCCGATCGAGGGTTCGTCCAGGACATAGAGCACACCGGTCGTCCGGTTGCGGACAGCCCTGGCCAGCTGTACCCGCTGACGCTCGCCGGTAGACAGAGTAGAGGCCGCCCGGTCCAGGGAGAGATAGCCAAGCCCCAGATCGATCAGGCGGACAGAGGTATCCAGAAATGACTCGCAGATATTTTTGGCCATGGGACGCATGGGCTCCGGCAGGGAATCCGGAACGCCTTTGACCCAGGGAATGAGGTCAGAGAGAGTCATGGCCGTCGCCTGATCCAGCCCAATCCCCCGCAGACGGGGAGCCCGGGAAGCCTCGGACAGACGTGTCCCGCCGCAGTCGGGACAGGTGCCTTCTGCCAGAAAACGCTCGATCCGTTTCATTCCTTTTTCATCTTTTACTTTGGACAGGGCATTTTCCACCGTATAGACGGCGTTAAAATAGGTGAAATCCATCTCCGCAGTCTGCTTTGTCTGCGGATTCATATAAAAAATATGCTTCTTTTCGGCGGGGCCGTGATAGACCATCTCTTTTTCCGCCGCAGTCAGATCTTTGAAGGGCACATCCGTGCGCACACCCATTTCCCGGCAGACATCTTTCATGAGCGACCACATGAGAGTCCCCCAGACTACTACCGCGCCCTCGTCTATGGTCAGATCCTCATTGGGCACCAGAGTGGACTCATCGACCGTGCGGGTGATGCCTGTCCCTCCGCAGGTGGGACAGGCGCCGCTGCTGTTGAAGGCCAGTTCCTCCGCCCCGGGCCCGTAAAATCCGACGCCGCACACGGGGCACACTGTCTCCTTCATGGCCGCCACATCCATGGATGGCGGCACATAATGTCCGTTGGGGCAGCGGTGGCTGGCCAGACGGGAGAACATGAGCCTGAGGCTGTTAAGCAGCTCTGTCATGGTCCCGAAAGTGCTCCTGATTCCCGGAACCCCGGGCCTCTGGTGCAGAGCAAGGGAAGCAGGCACAAAGCGGACATCATCCACGTGGGCCCGCGCAGCCTGGGTCATCCGCCTGCGGGTATAAGTCGAGAGCGATTCCAGATACCGCCTGGAACCCTCAGCGTAGAGCACACCCAGGGCCAGAGAAGATTTTCCGGACCCTGAGACGCCGGCTATGGCTGTGATCTGATTCAGCGGAATATCCACATCGATATTTTTCAGGTTATGTACGCGCGCCCCTCGCACTTCCATGCTGCGGGGAAGCATCTTTTTGTCTCTATGATCCATGTGTAGCCGCCATCCTCCCAGAATATTTAATTTATGCGCGATATTTTTTCAGCTATTATTACAGGACTTCATGACTACGCGATTTCATGATTTCGCAATTACATTATTTCATGATTTCGCAATTGCATTATTTCATGATTTCACAATTGTATTATTGCATGATTTCATGCTTTCTGCGGCATGGCCGCGGGCAGATCAAAGGTAGAGTCTATGGAGATAAACCTGTGCTCCTTTGCGGAGTTGATTATTGCCTCGCCCACCTCAAGCGAATGCAGGGCCATGTCGCCGCCGGCCCTGTTGGGACGGCCTTCGGCGATTGCACGGACCAGATCCACAAGGCCGATTCCGCGATTATTGGTCACGAAGCTGGTCGCGTCGAAATCGTGCTTTACCTCGGCAATTTCCCACGGAATGTCCTCATCCCCCTCGTGACGCGGCATATTTTTCCAGCGGTAGGTCTCGACAGTTTTTACCAGAGTATCTCCACCGAAGACATTCGGCCCCTTGTTGGGATCCTCCTCCGCCATGACCAGAGTCGCCTTTGTTCCGTACAGCTCCATGCGGGGCATGACGGAATCCCAGGCATCCCAGATCATGTTGTAACTCACGACAGCCCCGCAGCGGAATTTCAGGACCGCCATCAGTGAGGACATGATCTCCGGGTCCACCTTCAGCTTCTGCCCTTTGAGAGGCTCGGAATAGATCATCCGCTCCTGTTCCGGCTGGATTCCCATGGCAGTGACCGATTCCACCGGCCCCAGAAGGGACAGAAGAGCAGTCATGTAATAAGGTCCGATATCCAGTACCGGGCCGGCGCCCTTCTGGTAGAAAAATTCCGGGTTGGGATGATACCACTCCCAGCCGTGGGAGATGCAGTTGGCAGTACCGCCTACGATCTTGCCCGTGACGCCCTCATCGATCAGACGGCGGAAGGTCTGAAGCCTGGCACCCATGAAGGTATCCGGCGCACATCCCACATACAGCCCCTTCTCAGCTGCGGCTTCCATGATCTCCCTGCCCTCCGCGTAGGTCGCGGCCAGAGGCTTCTCGGAATACACATGCTTGCCGGCACGCAGCGCGGCAATATTATAGTGATAATGAGCCGCCGGCGTCGTCAGATTCAGGACGACATCCACATCCGGATCCTGAAGCAGTTCATCGCCTGTATCATAAGCCTTTTTGAAGCCGTACTGCTCCTTCCTGGCTCTCGCCTTTTCCGGCGTGCGGCAGGCACAGGCATAAAGCTCAACTTCATCCGGATATTTCTGCAGATTTGTCAGATAGGCATTGCAGATATCCCCAAGACCGATGACACCTATACGTAAAGCTCTCATATATCCCTCCTGTGTTTTTGAAAAAAAGCATTTAGGAGACGAAGAACCGTCCCCTTCCGGGTTTCGAGAAGGTTTGTAACTATCAGAAAAGACCGGAACCAAATATCAGAAGGGACCGGTTGACATTGTCTCAATCCCAGAATAACATGGAATTGTAAAAAAAGGTGCGGCGCCCGGATTATTTTCGCAAATCCGTAAATCGCATTTGCGCATATTTTTCCACGCTGCTTAATTTATTCTTCGTCGCGCAATACTCGCGAGCGAGTCTTGAATACAGCTCAGAAAGGAGAAACTCAAAGATGTCAGATATTGAAAACAGCGTCAGCAGTATGCCTTTGATCGGCGATCCCGCCCCCGCCTTCCGCTCTATGACCACAATGGGAAAGGTGAATTTCCCGGAAGACTATCGGGGCAAATGGGTCGTCTTTTTCTCCCATCCCGCGGATTTTACCCCCGTGTGCACCACAGAGTTCATCGCGCTGGCAAGGCGCGCCGATGAGTTCCGTGAGATTAATACAGAGCTCCTGGGTCTTTCCATTGACTCACTCCACTCTCATCTTGCATGGGCGGAGAGCATCGAGCACATAGACCTGGGCGGAAAGGGCAAAGTCAAGATTCCTTTCCCGATCGTGGCGGATATCACCATGAGCGTGGCCAAGGCCTATGGAATGCTTCAGGCTGTTGCCAAGACCCAGACTGTGCGCGCCGTCTTCATCATAGATCCGGATTCGATCATCCGCGCCATTCTGTTCTACCCCATGTCCACCGGCCGCAATATTGACGAGATCAAGCGCATCATTCTCTCTCTTCAGAAACATGATGCGGACAACGTCTCAACGCCCGCGGACTGGAATCCCGGTGATCCCGTTGTCATGGGGGCTCCGCTGACCCTTGAAGCTGCAAAGGACAGAATGGAAAGCGCCGATGATAACATGATTCCCTACAGCTGGTATCTCACGATGAAAAAACAGTGATTGTAAGTATCTCACTGTGAAGAAGCAGTGGCTGAATTGGACAGGAACAGCATTTCCCGATCAATCAGCCGGTCAATTAACTGATTATTGTGCATAGGGCAGAGGCGGGAGAGCCGCCCTCTGCCCCCGACAGGCCCCCGTCCGCTGCAAGGCGGAGAAAACATTGTGCGGGCCGTGTCATAAACAGGAGCCGCAGTCCGTGATATGCAGCTCCTATTTTTATAATTAAGGAACTGCAGCAAGGTGATGTACCCACGGACGACTTCGGCGGCCGGGGTTTTACGCACCGATTCCATAATGCCGAAAAAGAGAATTCCATAATGCCGAAAAAGAGAACAGAAACATTTCGTTTGTCAGTCCGAATGAAAAATGGAATTATATCATCAGGACAGGCAAATAGTTTGTTTTTCTACAGTTCCTAAGTCAGGAGAGCAGAAATGAGCAGCTACCAGAAATATCCTTCCACATATGTGAAGACACATGACGGTGAGCTTCTGGCAGGTTATGACGCCATCATAAGCCGGATCCGACAGGAATATGAGAGCAGTGAAAAAAGTGATTTCCTGATCGCCATAGACACCTATCCCGGAGTCTGTGATGATGAAGTTCTTGAAGCCCTGAAAGGGCTTTCCTGCAGCCGACTTTTTAATATGCGGACTGTTTTCCGTGGTGAAGAAGAATTGGCGGAGCAGCTGAAATATCATCTCACTGATGACCGTGTCTTCGGAAGGATGTTCTTCGGGGACCTCGAGGACCTCATGGATCCGGGCAGGCTGGCCAGGATACGGGAAGATGTGAAGACAGCGGAGGGCCTGTGTATTGTCTACGGATTCGGCGCCTTTCTGGTGGCGTCTCCGGTTCAGGGACATGCCGGACTGCCAACCGGAACCTGCGAGGACAGGGCTGGCGGAGAGACTGAAGACAGCACCGGATTGCCAGCCGGAGCAGCCGGAGCCGTCGTAGACAGGGCTGGCGGAGAGACTGAAGACAGTGCCGGACTGCCAATCGGAGCAACCGGAACCGTCGTGGACAATACCATCCGCCGTCCTGACCTCTGCCTCTATCTGGACATGGCCCGCTGGGAGATCCAGCTCCGCTACCGCAGGGGCATGCCCAATTACAACTGCACCAACTTCGACGAAGATATACTTCGCAAATTCAAGAGGGGATATTTCATCGAATGGCGGGTCGCCGACAAGCACAAAATGCGCTGGTTCGACCAGGTCGATTATTTTATTGACTCCAACTGCGCCGGCCAGCCTAAAATGGTGCCGGGCCCGGCCGTTCGCGATGCCCTGCGGGGGCTCACCGGGCGCCCTTTCCGCACTGTTCCCTATTTTGATCCCGGCGTCTGGGGCGGACAGTGGATGAAAGAAGTCTGCGGCCTCGACAAAAGCAAGCCCAATTATGCCTGGAGTTTCGACGGCGTCCCTGAGGAGAACTCCCTGCTTCTGGACTTTGGCAACGGGATTTTCGAACTGCCGGCCATGGACCTGGTCCTGGCATACCCCCGGCAGCTGCTGGGCGAAAAGGTCTATTCCCGGTTCGGCGCCGAGTTTCCCATCCGCTTTGACTTTTTGGACACCATCGGCGGCCAAAACCTGTCCCTTCAGGTCCATCCCGTGACCGATTACATCCGCCGTCAGTTCGGAATGGCCTACACCCAGGATGAGAGCTATTACATCCTGGACGCCGCGGAAGAAGCCTCCGTATACCTGGGCCTCAGGCAGGACGCCGATCCCGGGCAGATGTTCGCGGAACTTGAGCGGGCCAACCGCGGAGAGTGCCTGTTTGACGCGGAAAAATACGTCAACCGATTCCCTGCAAGGAAACATGACCATTTCCTGATCCCGGCGGGAACCTGCCACGGCGCAGGTTCCGGAACCATGGTTCTGGAGATCAGCGCGACGCCTTATATTTTCACATTCAAACTCTGGGACTGGGGCCGCCTGGGACTTGACGGAAAGCCACGCCCCGTCCATCTGGAGCACGGACGGCAGGTGCTGCGCGCGGACAGAAAATATGAATGGGTAAAAAAGAACCTCGTCAACGCAGTCCATATAGTTAACGATAATGACGATTACACAGAGGAGCATACCGGTCTCCATGAACTGGAATTCATCGAGACCCGCCGTTACACGATCCGCGGCAAGGCGGACCTGGACACAGAGAGCAGCGTCAACATGCTGAACCTGGTGGAGGGAAGTGCGGCAGTGATTGAGAGTCCCGCCGGCGGATTTGAACCCTACACAGTCCACTATGCCGAGACATTTATCCTGCCTGCGAAGGCAGGTCCCTTTACCATCCGCCCAGCCAATAAGGACGAAACGATCATCGTGATACGGGCCTATGTAAGGACCTGAGAAGACGCTCCAATGCCGGTAGGACCTGAGAGGACAAGCCAATGATAGATATTCATTCCCACATTATTCCCGGAGTTGATGACGGCTCGGGCAGCATAGAAGAATCCCTGAAAATGCTGCGCAGTGCAGTAAGGCAGGGCGTCACCGCGATCATGGCGACTTCCCACAGTGACGCCTTCCTGTTTAATGCAAATCTGGTGTCCGTAAAGTATAAACTTCTTCAGGATGCGGTAAAAGAGAAAGGAATTCCCATCACCCTGGGATTTGGCACGGAACTCTACTGCTCAGTCCGATATATCGAAGAGAACCTGGAGCTTCTGAATTCCGGAACATATCCGACCATGAACGGCACTGATTACGTCTTGGCTGAATTCAGCACACGAGTATCAGAAGAAAACGCGGTATTTTGCCTTACCAGGCTGCAGGAAGGCGGCTACAGGCCCATCCTGGCCCACGCCGAGCGCTGCGCTTTTATCGATGAGCACGCAGCTGAAAGTCTTCGCGAGCGGGGAATCTTCTTCCAGATCAACGTCTACAGCGTCAAAGAGGAAAAAGACGCAGCCATCAGAAACCGGGCAAATATGCTTTTGCGGAAGGGACTGGCGGACTTCGCCGGATCGGATGCCCACAGGATGATCCACCGGCCGCCTGCCTACACCGAAGGCATTAAGCATATGTACCGCGAATATGACCATGATTACATCGACAAGGTCCTGATCCACAATCCTCAAAAATGTTTTTTTGAAATAGGGTAGAGGGGACTGTGCCGTCCTTTGCCCCACGACCGGCCAGTGTCCGCCGCAAGGCGGCAAATATATTTTATGGGCCCTATCATAAAACAGCCCGGCCGGTTTTCTGCCCGGCCGGGCTTTTCCTGCAAAATATTGACAGCCTCAATCTTAACGTTCAAGAGTGCCGTCCCTCCAAATGCTAAAATACTCGCTCCAATCTGAAAAATAGTAATTGGAACCGACCTTTTTATAAGTCCGGATCCATACCCTGTATCTGTAGGCGGTAGAAGAGATTTTTATCTTGTGTGTGGTTGCGCGGGCATTTTTGATTCTGACACGATTTAAATTCGGACTGAGGTGAGGATATCTTGCTCCGCTGTAGGTAATCTGGTAACCGCTTGTCTGCTTGCTTTGCCTCTTCCAGCATACGGTCATGATGGAACCGCTGCGTTTCAGCAATGTCAGTGCGGTCGGTTTGGGCTTGATTATGAAAGTCTTTGTGATTGTACCAGTGTACTTGCCCCTGCCCCGGATGATCATCGTTGCCCTGCCAACATTTATGTTTGATTTGTAGCTGATTTTGTAATCAGTGCCTTTTCTCAGCGTCCTGCTCCCCAGTTTCACAACAGGATTCTGGGTCAGCGCCTTACCGGTCCAGGTCCTGCACTTGAGTCCTGTCACCTTCGCATTCGAGATAGATGTGGCTGCAGCCAGGCTGATGGAATCAGCGGCCCCTACCTGCGTGCCGCCGGCAAATACCGCACAGGGATATAACGCGACAGCCGAAACAGCGATGACCAGCGTCAGGAACCAGGCGGTCAGCCTTTTTTTGCAAATCCCTTTCACTTCTTTTGAACGATCATAGATTTTTGTCTCCATAATGCCTCCCCATAGAAAAATTGAATCTGCCGAAAACACGGCGGCTGCAGCAAAATGCTTAAAACGAAATTAATTGCAGTTTCAGCTTTAATATCCGTACTCGAGATCGCCGTTTTTCCAGACGGCGAGATAAGGGCTCCAATTTGAAAAGTAATATCTGGAACCGATCTGTTTATAGGTCCGGATCCATACTGTGTATCTGTTCCCTGTCGCGGAGATTTTTACCTTGCGGGATGTTGCTCGTGCACTCTTGACTCTTACGCGTTTTATATACTTGTTATTGTGGGGATACCTTGCGCACACATATGAGAACTGATAACCGCTTGTCTGCTGACTCTGCTTTTTCCAGTACACGGTCATCACGGAACCCCTGCGCGTCAGATTTACCAGTTTGGTCGGCTTGGGCTTGATAATGAAGGTCTTCGTGATCGTTCCGCTGTATTTACCCCTTCCGCGGATGATCATCGTTGCCCTGCCGACATTTTTGTTGGACTTGTAACTGATCCTGTAATCAGTGCCGGCTCTCAGCGTCCGGCTCCCAAGCTTTACGACCGGTTTCTGGGTGATCGCCTTGCCGGTGTATGTCTTGCTCTTAAGGCCTGTCACCCTGGCCTTTGCAATCGACTTCGAAGCCGCCAAGCTTATGGAATTAGCGCTCTCACCCTGCGTGCCGTCGGCAAATACCGCACAGGGGTATAACGCGACAGCCGATACTGCGATGATCAGCGTCAGCAGCCAGGCGGTCAGCCTTTTTTTGCAAATCCCTTTCACTTCTTTTGAATGATCATAGATTTTTGTCTCCATAATGCCTCCCCATAGAAAAAACGAATCTGCCGAAAACACTGTGACTGCTGCAAAATGCTTAAATCTCCCTCCGTGGAAAATATGAAAACCTGGATCTGCCGAAAACACTGTGACTGCTGCAAAATGTTTAAAACCTAAATATATTATATCACAGTTTTTATTTTGAAATACGGTAAATAGAACTTGAAAAAACGTTTAAAATCCATGGCGATTTCCTGACAATTCTTCTGATGATATTCCATTGAATGTAAAAGTAACTGCCAGATTTCGAGAGTAGTTGTAAGGAAAAACTTGCAGTTAAAAATACAATTAACCAACCCCCCTGACCCGTATTGAGGGAGGATTTTGGGACTTATTCGCGTTCTATAATCGTATCATCAACAGACAGCTCTCTCTATCTATACCCATTTTTATCTGTTTTGACAGCTTCTGACAGCCAATTCCCACCTTTCTGGTGGGAATGGACAAAAGCCGGAGATGCTATAATCCACTTTATGTGAGCGGAGGTGTCGATATGACGATTATAGATAAACTTAATAAAAATGATGTGATTGAGGAAGATGAGTGTTTGAAGCTGAGAAAACTGAAGCCTGAAGACCGCGCGGATTTCTTCCGGGTACTGAAGCAGGTCAGCCCCGTTCCCGAAATCTTCAACCTGGACGGCTTTGAAGATCTTTTGTGGAAAGAGACTCTTTCTTCCAACACAGAGATGGCTCTGGCGATCGAGAAAAAAGGATTTGCTTATGTCGGGGAGTGCATGGTGAAAAACCCGGAACCCGGCATCCTGGAGCTGGGGGTAGACGTCGGGACAGAATACCAGAACAGGGGGATCGGAACCAGGGCCATGCGTCTTCTGATCACCGGAATCCGACAGCGCTGCCCCGGCTGCAGACTCATCGCCAGGATTTACTCTGACAATGTGAAAAGCATTCATATCATCAGGAAGCTGGGTGGTATGAAGATTGCCGAGGAACCCGGCGAACATAAGGAAGCGGCTGCCGTAGCTGCTGCTGCCGGCAGGCAGAGCAAGCCTTCCTCACCAGGTCTCCCCGGCAGCGTCCATATCGAGGTGTTTGAGATTCTGCCATGAACCGTCACCTCCATATGGCAGAGCGAATCCTATGGATATAGTCCTCTGCTGCTTTGGCAGCCCCGGCGGCCCCTTCATATCCAGAAAAATCCAGAGTGAGATTGTTCACACAAAAAGTCACTATTCCGGCCACGATTGCTCCAAAAGAATGTAGAAGGATGGGGCGGAAAATGGTACACTATTATAGTTGGATAATTTCATGACTTTATTGAAATAAGGACTAAGAAAAGGATAGGAGGATTAAGCATGACGGTCTCTTATGGTGGATTATGGAAATTATTAAAAGAGAACGGATTACGCAAACAGAATCTGGTCGATGACGTGGGAATCAGCCCTGTGACAGTATCCAAAATGGGCAAAGGAAAACTGGTGACAGACAAGGTCATTGACCGCATCTGTGAATATCTGGACTGCAAGCCCAGGGATATCATAGAGATTGAGTAATCCTGAGTTTTGAATATTGACTCAGACAAAAAAATCAAATGCTGAAAGCCGGGGATTCCAATACGTCTGGGAACAGAAGGAGATAAGAATGAAAAAAGGGAACCGATTGGCTGCCATGATCATGGCTGCGGTCCTCGCTGCTGGAACTTTGACAGGTCCTGTGTTCGCTGCTGATTATACGACAACAGGTGAGATTTTAACTGAAGAAGGCAGCTATGATTATTCAAGTGAAAACGTCGGATTGACCGATGAGACAGTTCAGGAGAACAGTGCCTTATCGATCGACCCTGCTTCCGAAACGGACAGTTCCGTATCGGAATCTGCGGCCGGGGACCAGGAATCGGTATCCGTATTATCGACAGATGCGGCTGACAGGTCTGAAGACGGAAATACAATGGACGCGCAATTTCCTGGAGAGGCAGAAGTCGCAGGGGCTGCGGAGGAGACAGCAGATTCTGCAGATTCTTCGGCTGCTGAAGCTACAGATCAGGCAGCTGCTGAGGAGACATCATCGGAGGCTGGAGAAGAGACTGAAGCGGAGGCAGTAGAGAATGCAGAGATGCCGGACGATTCAGACGCCTCAGCAGACGGTGTTTCTTCCATTGATAAAACGGAAGATGTTTCCTCCGGAATAACTGACGGCGGAGAAATGATCTCTGATGAGATGCCCGGTGCGGATCAGGAACCGCAGGAAGACTCCACCCCTGTCCAGGAAGACAATGCACTTACAGAAGACCAGACAGCCGCAGACAACTCTGCCGAATTTCTGACAGAGGATCCTTCCGCTATTGCTGACCCTAAACCGGCAGACGTTAATGAAGGACGGAATGCAGATGCCGAAGTCCTGGAGGAGTCGGAAGACAGAGAAATTGTATCGGAAGAGAAGGTGGCAGAAAGTGCAAATAGTTTTAATCCGATCAGTGTGGATGTCAAATCGATAGAAATAACAGCCGGAAATTCAGATGAGATTTATGTTGATAATTCAACCTATTATTATGATGAGGATGAAGATATCAATTCTGTAAAATCCTCTAATAGTAATATAGTGACGGCTTCCGTTTATGACTATATTTACATTAAGATTTCTGCAAAGAGAGCGGGAAATGCAAAAGTGACAATTGAAGGAACATATGGAACTGTTCTAACAATCAATGTCAAGGTGGTTTCTTTCCTTGGAAAAAGCTCAGTGACGGCTAAAGCAGAACATACGACAAAAGTAGCTTTGTATGAGGATGCTGGCTTCGGACTATACGAAGCAACGGATATCCATCATTCTGTTTCCACATCAAATAGCAAAGTCGCAACGGCTTCTATAGAGTTAGATGAAGATGATTACTTCTACAAGTTGGTTATCGAGGGAATCAAACCAGGAAATGCGATTATTACGGTAAAGGATACCAATAACGGAGGAATTAGTACGATTTCAGTGAATGTTGTAAAACCTCCTTTTAATCTAAGCACATCGGAAGTGACAATCGACTGGTTGAGGACCTGGCAGGTTACAGCTTCAGGAAGTGATATTGGAACAGTTGCCAGCTCCAACACAAATATAATAAAAGTTAAAAAGGTCAATTCCAGGAAGGTTCAATTCATACCCACAGGGCATGGAAAAGCGACTGTGACAATTACAAATAAATTCGGAACCAGACGTACCGTCTCTGTTATCGTTTCATATTTCTATTTCAAAGACCTGCTGAATGATCGAACCAAGACGGGTACCATGATATATGGATCCACAGTTCTGAAAGGAAAGACGGTGCCTTCAGCAACAGTGAGTGTTCGGATTGGAGGAAAGACATATACCGGCAAGGCGGATTCATCGGGAATCTATAAAATCCAGAGAGTACCGGTTGTGAAATACGGGACAAACCTGAAACTGACATACAAATTGTGTGGTACATCAATTACTAAAACAGTAAAAGTCGGGAAGGGAAATTATAAAATATCCAGCTCCTATGTGTATAAAGACAGTACCAAGATCCTTGTTACGGTGACCAATACTCATGGTAGTGACAAGATTGTTATCAACATTGGTGGGAAACAGTATACTAAAAAAATTGGAAAAGCCTATAGTCGGACAACTGTAACAGTGCCAATAAGTAAACCAAATAAATACGGCATAAAAATGACTATAAAGCTGAATAATAAGTTTAATCAGCAGCTTGCATCTTATTCTGCTTATGTATACCTTCGCAGCATGGTTCGCAAGGGTGATACAAAAGGGATGGTCAAATGGATTCCCAGGTGGAACAGTCCGTCCGAAAGAAATGTTTATTCTGATTGGGAAAGCTGGTGGTATGAATACTGGGACGATAATGATGACTATGATGCGAATCTTTGGTTCGACAAGAACGGTAAAGTAGAAGACTGGACATTGTACTATGATTAATCAGAACGGAAACCAATATCTATTATAAGACGAAACAAAAACTGCAGGTGAGTCAGGGGATATCCCATATCTCCTGACTCACCTGCAACCTGCAACTTGCAACTTGTAACCTGTAATCCATAACCAATAATCTATAATTTTTGATTAATAACCCATACACCGCAGCCATAGCCGCAAGAAAAACGGAGCCCCCTTATGCACAAAATCGCCGTCATATCCGATACACACAACCTGCTTCGCCCGGAGGTGCTTGACATCATCAAGACCTGCGAGCTCATTCTACATGCCGGCGATATATCAAGGCAGGACATACTGGACACGCTCCAGGACTTGAAAAAGGTATACGCCGTTCGCGGCAATAACGACAGGGGAGGTTGGACAGCAGACATTCCCTGTTTTCTTGACTTTAATCTATTCGGATGCAGGATTTACATGACCCATATCAAGAGGAATATCCCCGATGACCATGGAGCGGATCTGGTGATCAGCGGCCACAGCCATCGGTATTCCTGCGTGCAGGATGGAGACACCATTTATCTGAATCCCGGCAGCTGCGGACCCCGCAGATTCAACCAGGATATCACCATGGCAATCCTGACGATTGACGAGGAAAAAAAGGCTCCGGGATCAGGTGCCGCTATTTCCATTGAGCGGATAGACATTCCGCACTGAGGTTTAAAGCTCCGGAATCAGGTGCCACTATATCCATTGAGCGAATCGATATTTCACATTGAATTTTTGACCGGATCTCCATTCCACATTGACGTTTTGAGCGGATCTACATTCCACACTGAGGTTTCCAATTCATGTTTTTCAAGCAGATATTCAGAATAAAGGCAGTACCGGTGTGCCTGGCAGCGCTGGCAATAATGATCTGCCTGCTTCCCGCCGCGGTCAGCGCGGCGCCTGATCAGGGTCCCATTCCGGAATACACGGAATTTGAACAGCTGAGCGGGTGCAACATAGGTATGATCACCGGTGCTCCCTTTGAAGAACTGGTCAAGAGCAAAATCCCGGACGCAGGACCGGTCCTTTACTACAATTCCCCGGCGGATATGGTGACAGCTCTTAAAGCCGGGAAAGTGGAAGCCTATTTTAACAGCAACGCGGTCGGTTCCCTGCAGGTCAACCAGGACAGCTCTCTGGCGATTTTTCCCCATAGCCTGGGCGAGACAAATTTCGGATTCGCCTTTAAAAAGAACAGCAAAGAGCGTCAGAGATGGGAGAGGGCTTTCAGTACGATATCTGAAGAAGAAAAACAGAAGATATGGGAAAAATGGACCGGCGCGGATGAAAGCGTCAAGGTCCTTCCCGAACAGGACTGGCCGGGAACTGCCGGCACTGTCAAAGTCGCCGCCTGCGACACCCTTCCTCCCATGAGCTACCGCGGCCCGGGCGGAAAACTGGCCGGATTCGATATAGAGATCATTCTGCGGATGGCTAAGGAACTGGACGTGCATGTCGAGTTCAAGGGGATGGAGTTTTCAGCCGTCCTGCCCTCTGTAGAATCCGGAATGGCCCCGATGGGAACGGGGTCAATTGTTGTGTCTCCCGAGCGAAAGGAAGTCGTTGATTTTATAGAATATCACCCCGCCTCCTATGTCCTGATTGTCCGCTCTCTGGGGAATGAAGAGACAGGCGTTGGATTCTTTGCAGGTCTGAAACAGAGCTTTTACAGGACTTTTATCAAAGAAAATCGCTATCGCCTGGTGCTCTCAGGATTTCTGACTACTCTCATAACCTCCTTTATGTCCGGCATCTTCGGGCTGATCCTGGCCTTCTGCCTGATCTTTCTGCGCCACAAAGACAACCGCCTGATCAATCGCCTGATCGGTATCTACACCAGCCTTGTGGCAGGGATACCGGCGGTCGTCATTCTCATGGTTCTCTACTACATTGTATTCGGGAAATCAGGCCTTTCCGCGATCATAGTTGCCATCATCGGATTCTCGATCATCTTCGCCGCCCGCGCATTCGGTGTGATCTGGAACACGCTTGAAGGGATCGACCCCGGACAGAGAGAGGCGGCGTTGGCACTGGGATACACGGAAGCCCGGGCTTTTAGGGAGCTTATCCTGCCTCAGGCCCAGCGGGGCTACAGACCTCTGCTCGTCGCGCAGTTTGTCTCCCTTGTCAAGGAGACCAGCATAGCGGGCTACATCACTGTCGTGGAACTCACCCGTGCCGGCGACCTGATCCGCAGCAGGACCATGGAGGCCTTCTTCCCCCTGCTGTCGATCGCCCTGATCTACTTTGTCCTGATCTGGCTTCTGGAAAGGATAGCCGGGCTGTTGGACAAACACCTGGCAAAGAAACACGAAGAACGAAAGATCAAGGGGGTGGATGCATGAGTCTGATAGAGATCAGAGATCTGAAAAAAGAATATGGCTCTGTCTCCCCTCTGAAGGGAGTCAACGCGGACATCGAAGAGGGAGAAGTGATCAGCATCATCGGCCCATCCGGGACCGGTAAATCCACTCTGCTCCGCTGTATCAACCGGCTGGAGACCCCCACCTCGGGAACCGTGACCGTGGACGGCGTAAACGTATGCGACCCTTCCGCCGACCTTCCCAAAGTTCGCAGAATCATGGGCATGGTCTTCCAGTCCTTTAACCTCTTTCCCCACAAAATGGCGGTGGAAAATATCATGATCCCCCAGCAGAGTCTTCTGGGAAAATCTCCTCAGGACGCCTACAGCGAAGCCATGGAACAGCTGACCAGAGTCGGTCTGGCCGATAAGGCACGTCACTATCCCGACGAACTTTCCGGCGGCCAGAAACAGCGCGTCGCCATCGCCAGAGCCCTTGCCATGCATCCAAAGATCCTGCTTTTCGACGAGCCGACCAGCGCTCTGGATCCCACCATGGTGTCCGAAGTGCTCTCCGTCATCCGCGACCTGGCCGGCACCGGCCTGACCATGCTGATCGTGACCCACGAAATGCGCCTTGCCAAAAACGTCTCCGACCGGATCTTCTTCATGAACGAGGGCGAGATCTGTGAAGAGGGACCTCCCGAGCAGATCTTCGAAAATCCCCTCCGAGAGGCCACCAGGAACTTTATTTTCCGCATCCGCAACTGGAATTACAAGCTGTCCCCCACCGAACAGGACTTCCCCGCAATGATGGCTTCCCTGGAAAAATTCTGCAAGGACCAGTTCCTCGGCAGACGCCAGGCCGACAACTGCCAGCTTGCCGTGGAGGAACTGACCGCGTCCGTGCTCCTTCCTGCCATCAACCGTACCGGACAGGGCTCCTTCTCCCTCACTCTCCAGGCCGGGGAAGAAGGCACCAACCGCCAGCTCACGATTGACGGAAGCGATTTCCCCGAGTGGAAACCGATAGCGGACAAGCTGACAGAGATAATTCCTGCGGATGAAGGTGCTGCGATGGCCGAAAGGACTTCCGCTGGGAAAGCAGGGATAGAAAAATTGGCGAAAAACGGTGCAGACACCGCAGGAAAAGAAATAGAGGAGGCCTCCGCAGCGATTCTCGCAAAACTACTCAGACGACTGTCTGAAGAAGAGCAGGTCGAGGAAAAAGCTGAGGAAAATGCTGAGGTGAAGATCGGTACTATGGCGTTCAGGATACTGTAATCAAAATGAAAATGACACTCATATGGAGTGGATACAGATGAAAGACTACATTGATATGATGTCAGGTCGGAATGACATACTGGTGAGAATATATAATACAAAACGGCGAGGAGACTTTCTCTCCTATAATTGGGGAGAATGATTATTTTGGCGCACTGAGTTCTGATTTGTATACTGGAGGTAGATAGAATGGCTTGGGGATATGAAAAGAGTTTCACAGTGGAGCATGATGATACAGTCAGAAAAAAACTGAATTGCCGGGATTGCACAAATTATGATTCTTCTGACCGGTCGTGTATGAAACGCCCTTTTTATATGCCGGAAGATGGATATGGACAGTGGAAAAACTGCAAATATTTTGAATTGGATACGCATACCAGTAATTATGATTCGAAGCTCATGCAGTACAGAGACCACATTAGAAGAAAGCAGGCAAGAAAAGTCAGGGAAATGTAGTAGTGTGAATTTTATCGTTTCCTTAAAAGATGATGGATCTATCGAGAACATGAATACAAACACCACACTTGATTATTACAATAATAACGCCCATAGCTTCACTACGGACACCCTGGATGTCGAATTCTCCGACATCCAGGACCGTTTTCTCACCGAACTTCAGCCCGGGGCTTTAATCCTTGATTTTGGCTGCGGTTCCGGCCGTGACAGCCGATATTTCCTTCAAAAAGGATACAGAGTTGAGGCCTGCGACGGGTCGGAAGAAATGGTAAAAACTGCAACCCAAAATGCGGGGATTCCTGTAAAGCAGATGTTGTTTTCTGAGCTGGATGAACAGGAACAATATGATGGTATCTTTGCCTGTGCATCGATTCTGCATGTGCCGTCAGCAGAGCTTCCTGACATCATCGGGAAGATGAAGAAAGCTGTGAAAAAGGGCGGAGTCCTGTACGTTTCTTTTAAACACGGGACATTTGAGGGCGTCCGTAACGGCAGGTATTTTACGGATCAGACAGAGGAGAGCCTCAAACAGATCCTGGATCAGGTTGGAGGTTTGGATGTTATCAGCACTGGAATTACTGGGGATGTCAGACCGGGAAGAGAAGACGAGAAATGGCTGAATACCTTGCTTCGCAGGCAAGGCTAATTCTGGAAATGTTACCATAAAGGGACGAGAAATGGCTGAATGCCTTGCTCCGCAGGCAGGGCTGATTTCGGTAACTTCCATTTTTAAGGATTATAAATGCGTTTTTGGAATCGCAAGTATATTAAAAAAGATAAAAGTCAGTTTTTGGATAAAACCATAGAAGGATAGAAATTAATACTAGTTAGAGTAATCCGGGAATAATACAATCGCGAAAAGGATCGAATAATGGCCAGGTTTGCACAAGGTGATGTTGTAAGATTAAAGTCCGATAATTCAATCGAAGGCGCTGTAATTAATGTTCTTGAAGGCAGCGGTGAGATACGGTATCAAGTCTTTACAGGGACCATGGGGATTCAGACTTATTATGAATCTCAGCTGGTTTCTAAAGAAATTAAGAGCACATTGGAACAAGTGGATTCTGCCCGTTTCAATGCAGGCCTGACAGCATCTTTGATTCGGAATCCTTCTTTATCCAGCCTCTATTCTCTGAATTCGGCAAGAATCGACTTCATTCCTCATCAGTTCAGACCTGTTCTGAAGTTTATCAAATCCGACCGCCCCCGCCTCCTGATTGCGGATGGTGTCGGAGTTGGTAAAACGATTGAAGCCGGTTTGATTCTGCGTGAAATGAAGGCAAGACGCAATTTGGAGTCGGTTCTTGTCATTTGTCCTCGTCCGCTTGTCACTGAGCAGAAGTGGGAATCGGAAATGGAACGTTTTGACGAGGAATTCGATTATCTGAACGGTGAACGTTTCCGTTATTGTATTAAAGAGATGGATTATGAGGGAGAGTGGCCTGACAAATACAAAAAGGCTGTTCTGCCTTATTCGCTGTTTGATGAGGCCAATGTAGTGGGCGGAAAAGCAGGGAAAAAGGCCCACCTGGGGCTTTTACAGCTGGATCCTCCTCCGAAATTCGATCTGGTTATCGTAGATGAGGCGCATCATATTAGGAATACTGCCACCTATGCATATCAGGCAGTCAAGCAGTTCTGCGATAACGCGGAGGCGGTTATTTTCCTGACGGCTACACCTGTTCAGCTGGAATATGATGAGCTGTTTGTGATGCTCAATCTTCTCAGACCTGATTTATTTATTGATAAAGATACTTTCCACAACATGGCTGAGCCGAATGCCTACATTAACCATGCTGCTGCGCTTGTGCGTGCGCAAAAGGAAAACTGGCAGTCGGAAGCATTTGATGAACTGAAGGCAGCTTGTGTTAATACGTCATGGGGACGTATGGTTATTTCAAAAAATCCTGTAGCGCTTCAGGCGATAAAAACCCTGCAAAAGGAAAATATCTCTCCGGAGGAGAGAGTACGCCTTATTTCCGATATTGAAGGCCTGCACACATTTTCCAATATCATCAGCCGCACAAGAAGGCGGGATATTGGCCAATTTACCCTCCGTAAGGCGACGACAGTGGAAGTTCCTTTTACTGCCGAGCAGAAAGTGCTTCATGACAGTATTTTGAATGTCATACATGAGATTCTTTCTACAATTCACTGCACGGAAAACACAAAGTTCATGATGACGACGATACGCCGTCAGGTTGCATCCTGCCTTTTTGGGCTCGTACCTATGCTGGAAGATATTCTTTATCGGCACATTGAGGAACTTGTGGACGATGAGTATATGAATGGCGCAATGCTCAAGGGGGAAACAGAAGGCAGATCGATCGAACACCGTATTCAGGATATTATTGTTCTCGCGCGAAATCTCCCCGCTAACGATCCTAAGCTGAACCGGTTGATTCAGATTGTCGAAGACAAGCAGAAACAGACCAATAAAAGGGTCATGATCTTCAGCAGCTTTAAACACACGCTGCGTTATTTATACCGTAAGCTGACAGAAAAAGGATTCCGTGTCGGTATGATACACGGAGAAGTACCGGATGAGGAACGCCGCCAGCTTAGAGACAGATTTGAGTCAAAACCGGAGAAGGAAGAAGCTCTGGATATTTTACTCTTCTCAGAAGTGGGCTGCGAAGGCCTGGATTATCAGTTCTGCGACTGCATGATAAATTATGACCTTCCCTGGAATCCCATGAGGGTGGAACAGAGAATCGGGCGTATCGACAGAAACGGACAGAGAAGCGAGAGTGTCTCTATCTTTAATATGGTGACTCCGGGAACGGTGGACTTTGATATTTATGAAAGATGCCTGAACCGAATCGGAGTTTTCCGTCAGTCTATCGGTGATTGTGAAGAGATTCTTGGATCTTTGTCTTCGGAAATCAGATCTATTGTTGAGAATTTCCATATGACGGAGGAAGAGAGGAAAGAGAAGCTCCAGCAGCTGACAGACAATAAGATAAGACTGCTTCAGGAACAGCTCCTGCTGGAGGATAAACAGAGAGATTTATTTGGGATTAAAGTGCCGGATACATCTTTTTCAGAGGAATTGGAGAACGCGACTAATTATTGGCTTTCTCCTGAAAACCTCTGTAACATGGTTCATACTTATCTGAAATTAAGACTGGAACCTGAAAAAGAGTACATTCTCGGAGAAAAAGCCATTAAAACTCTGCGCGTCTCGAGAGAGGCAAGAAGCGCTCTTCTGGAGGATAATTCAAAATATAAAATCCCCAAAGGCAAAGAAAACAGGGCATGGGTTAAATTATTGAAACAAGGCGACCTTCACATTCATATTACTTTTGACGGAAACAGCGTTAAAAACGAGAAGGACGTAGAGCTAATATCAATGTCTCATCCACTTGTAAAGCAGGCCGCTGCTTTCCTTGAGAGTGAGAATAAGACCGTCACGGTATTCAGAGCGAAGACCAATGAGTTTCAATCAGGTGAATATCCGTTTGCTGTATTTCAATGGAAAATGTCGGGTGATCGAGAAGATCTTCAACTCAAGCCGATCAGCTCTTATCCTGAGTTGAATAATTCGATTTTGAATCTTTTAAAAAAGAGTGAAAATCTTGATATCGAAATCGGGAAAGATCCCGAAAACTGGGATGATGTTGAAATGCTCCATCATAGTTTGTGGGAAGAGGAACTTGTGAACCACAGACAAAGAACCAGAGAACTCATTCAATACAAAACGGGAAGCCTCACAACAAGTCATAACGCGCGTATGGCTCAGTTGGAGGAGCAGCTTGAAAAAGCGACGAATTCCCGGATCAGGAGAATGAAAGAGGGAGAAATCCGTAATGCTGTCGCTGACTACGAACATCACATGGAAGAACTGGAACAGGCGATAAAAAAAGCGGATATTCTGCCGGAAACGCTTGCCTACGGCCTGCTTATTGTGGAACCGGATAACAGTCCCGCTTTGATGGGGGACAGTAAAAAAATAGATGACAGAAGCGGCTTTGATAACAAAGTGATACACAAGAAAGAGTCTTTTAACACTTTCCGGGAGGCGGTTTCATTTATTAATAAGGAATATGGACGCAAAAGCCTCCTGCATCCTGACAAAATGATAAGTATGCTCAATGAAATAGCTCCCCAGTTCAGTAGAGAAATAAAGCAGCTTGTAAAAATAAGCGAAGCCGGGGTATTTGATCTACTGACCGGGGAATCCGGTCCGAATGTTGATGGTGCTTTCGAAATCATGATTGCAAATCTGGGATATACAGAGGAAGAAGCTGAGAAGATTTTTCAGAATTTGGAGCCTTTTTTTGAATAATAATGGCTGGAAAAATTGAATTGGACGGGTTTATTGGTACGATGATTTTTGGAATTCCAGTCTGAAAACCATTCGGATTGAAAAACGGTTCAGAATCAGTATTACAGCTATCTGGAGGGAGTAGAGAAAATATGCCGCAGGAAAAGATATCCTACGAAGAAATACGAAGCAAGAAAGTCGAGGAGTACGGTACTCAGTTTAAAGACTGGATTTGGATTCTGGTCAAGCAGTATAAGGACAGGACTCATTTTCTGTTCGAACTATTGCAAAATGCAGAGGACGCCAAGGCCACAAGTGTCAGACTCATCCTCGAAAAGGATATGCTGATTATCGAACACAACGGTATTTTGTTCTCGAAAGACGATGTTGTCAGCATCACGAAAGTCGCCAAAAGTACAAAAGGAGCTGGCGGCGCCGGCAGTATCGGCAGATTTGGTATCGGCTTTAAATCAGTATATGCTTATGCTTCCACTCCTAAGATCTATTCCGGGGATTATGCGTTTGAAATACGTGATTTCATTTATCCTTATGAAATCCATCATATAGATCTGGACCATGATTGGACGCGGATAGAAATTCCTTTTAATAACGGAGAGATTGAGCCTCAGAAAGCTTTTTTGGAAATTCACAGGGCTTTACGTGAGCAGATACGTTCCGATACCCTTTTATTCCTGAATAATATCTCTGATCTTAAAATATTCCTGAACGGGAGCAGTGATGTAATACATATTTCAAAGGAGGACAGGGAGCGAAAAGACACCGGGGGCAGCGTGCTGGATGTCAACATTCTCTATGAGAAAAATCGCAGAAAGCGGGAAGAGGATTATCTGTTATTTACCGATTGCGAGGAAGAGGCTGTCTGCATTGCCTTCAAGGTCGATGGAAAAGAGCTGGTTCCTGTTCCGAACACGAGCATTTTTACCTTTTTCCCGACAGACAAAGAGTCGCATCAGTCGTTCTATATTCATGCACCTTTTGAGACCACGCCTGCCCGGGATAATATAGTAGAGGACAGCGAAAGAAATAAGGTCTTTATCGGCAATATATGTGAAGGTCTGCAAATGGCTTTCTGCTGGATGAGAGACAATGGATATCTGTCTCTTGCCGGACTGAATGCTACATATCCTATTTATCAATATCCGGAAGATTCTATTTTTTATCAGATTTATGAGAATTCGATTCGGATTATTGCTGCAGGAGAAAAGCTGATTCCGACCAACAAAGCAGGTGTTTTCAAGAGCCGGAGCGAGATTCTGCTTCCGGATAATATGTCCATTGTAGATAATTTCGACGATGATGATATCCAGAGGCTTTTTGTCAGTCATAAGATTTTCTGGATTGCAAAGGAAATATCCAAGGATAACTGCCAGCAGTTCCGGGAATTCTTGAAAAAGAACTTTAATTTTAAGACCTATACCTGGAAAGATGTCATCACCAGAATAGATGCTATTTTCCTGAAACAAAAAGATATAAAGTGGTTTGAAAGGCTGTTTCTGGCCATCAGATCCTTTGCGGTATCACGTACGGACAATCTGGGAAGTCATGGTATTGACGTAAGTCATATTCCGTTTATACGGCTTTCGGATGGCAGTCAGGTCTGTGCTTATGATCAGGGAGCACCGACGGTATATATCAACAATCCGAAGACATGGCCTAATAAAATAGAGGCTACATTCATCCACAATAGTGTAATAAGATCTTTTTATACCGTTAATCTGAATGTTCAGGAATATAACCTTGTCACAATCGTCCTGGATGACATACTGCCCAAATACGCTGAAAAGGAAAGCATAGAAGTCTCTGCAAAGGATTTGAAGGAGAATATCGCGGATTTAAAGACAATTAAAGACGCGATCCAAATGTCACCGGATATTAAGGGGAGCATCAGAGACTATTATGTCGTGACAGACGGTGAAAAATGGTTCAAGCCTGAAGAACTGCATATTCCTTCCGGATTTGGCAAACAAAAGCCAGAATATCGGCTGCTCCAGGGTATTAGTACACTGCGTTTTATTACACTGAATTATCAATACGATCCAAAACTGGATGAAAAGTTTTTTGTTGATATAGGATGTCCGGACACTCTGCAGCAGAAATCCTGCACTCAGAATGAATATCTGGATCTTGTCAAGAAATATATCGGAGGGAAAGAGAGAGAAGAAATTCGGCAGAAGATCTTTAAAAAGACCTATCAGGAAGGCTTGCGTTGGAATGTGCTTTTCGAAGGCTTCCCGGAAATGATGAATCAAATCGATTTAAAAAAGTCGTTGGGGATTGCGGGATTCCTAAGCAGGTTCGTCAATCATTTCGAGATCCATGGGGAAATTGTCGGAGCAATGGACCAGAACTTTACCGGTGCAAATGTAGACTCCATGCAGATTTATTCCGCATTGGGAATCCTATTGTCTTTTGTGCCATGGATATACACAAAGGACGGGATAAAGAAATCTGTTTCCGAAATACGCAGAAGAGATGTCGACGGTCTTTATGAAAAAAATGCCAAGAGGCTTATGGATATTCTTCCTTTTGTGGAAGAAAACCAGGCAATTGAAGCGATTCTTGCAGGCATTGAGGATGATACGCAGAAAGAAATGATAAAAGAACTGCTCACTGATCAGGAGAGCAGAGATAAGTTTTCAAAAGCGTGGAAGAATCTGAAGATCAAGGACTTAAAAAACAAGGATAAGAAGAATAAATCGCCCAAGGAAATACTTGAAGAAGCGGCAAAGAAAAAGGCAAAGGGTGCAGCTCCCGGACAGTCGGACGATCCTGAAGCTGTGACAAATCCCGAGCGCAGACAGAAAAAACTGGAAGATGAATTCGTGAAATCAATGGATTTCAGGAATATAGTCACCAAGACATCTCTGCGATATACATATCAGGATCGTCTTTCCGGTGAAGAAAAAGCGTTCCTGAAAATGCAATATGACGGCTATTGTCAGATTTGCAAAACCACTATCCTGAAATATGATGGGGAACATCATTTCCAGGCAATCAATGTCATGAAGACTTCAGAACTGGCTGACCAGTATAAGGGGGCTTTGGATACGGGCTGGAATTCTCTGTGTTTGTGCCCGAACTGTGCAGCAAAATATCAATATGGAGTCAAGGACATATCAAGATTTTATGATCAGGTAGAAGAAAAGGTGGTAGAAGCCGGATCAGAAGAAACAATCGACATTCAAATTTCGCTCCAGGACGAGCAGGAAACCATTCATTATACACCTAAACATTTTCTGGCTTTAAAAACTGCCATGGAAGTGTTTTCAAAATAATGGGATAGTTAGAAGATTATGGCTTTTAAGTACTATACGATTGCTTCAATTACAAAGATAGACATTGATGATATACCGGATTCTTTTATTACATATTATCAGAACCTTACCGAAGAATTGCAGGCGGAAATCAGGGATGTCAGACCCGATCTTGTTCAGGCTATAGAAAATGCAAATGGGGAAGATCCTGCGGCTGACAGCGATGAGCCTGTTGATGATATCAGGCCATTTTCTGAATCTGGAGATGCCGTGACAGAAGAGGCTTCACTGAATTCTGAGGATAATATTGTAGGTAAAGGAGACCAGGATGAGGATGAGGAGGATCAGGGGAATGCAGCTGAAGACGTATTCCAAAACGAAGAGACTCCGATCAATGAAGAAGATGACAATACCTCAGATGATGAAGAAGATCTGGAAGATGAAGCTGAGTATTCTCCTGTGCTGGAGGCATGGGAGGATATCTCAATTCGCGCCTGGCAGCAAAAAGCAATTGAGACATCTGTAGTAGTTTGCAAAATAATTCCGGACAAAACAAAAAGATGCCCTATTCACCGTATTCCACTCCTTGAAAAGCAGCTTAAGATCAGGAAAAGCACCGGGGGTACATATGGCATTAAGGGATTGTTATGCCCTGAATGTATGGACTTCTTCATAGAGCAGGACGGAGTTGATGATCTTATCCGGAAGCTGGATGAATATAGTATTCCTACGTGGATTCAGACTTTGGAGGATACACTTGCCGAGTGGAAAGAAAATACTATTCCCCAGCCCTTTCAGAATGACACTCCGATCTATGTTCCGGACACCTGGGTCGATGGACAGACGACCTGCCCTATCCACCCGGATCAGATACTTGTTGAAGATACTTATCAGGAAACATACAGAGACAGGTCTGTTGTATTTCAGGCTCATTACTGTGAAGAGTGCCATAAACTCATTATGAGGAATTCTCTTGCTCAGAAGCTGGAAATGGACTGCAGCGAAATAGGTCTTCCTCCGATTGAGTTCCGCCCGCTCCGTCCGGCTGCCAAACCCAAAGTATCTGCGGCCGACCTAGATATACATCCTGATTATATTATCGCAAACGGCGTACGTGATGTTTTTGACTTTGGAGATGATGAAGCAAAGGAACTTTGGACACAGACATTTGAGCCGGATACTTTTGTTGTCAACTACACACGTTCATGTATAGAAGAAGATCATGAAGCAGAGGACACACTGGCGCTGATCAAGGTCCAGGAGAAAAAAGAGGGTGTCAAATACTATGTAGTATTGGTCGGCTATTGCGAAGAATGTGAAAAGTACTATATTGCGAAAGAGGATTTTGCACTCCTTGCAGAAAAGGGACGGCCTGTTCTTACACTGATTGATGAAACCGGAACCTACAATTATATTACATCCGGAAAGACATTTGACTGGGAAAGAGATCATTTGAACGAACTCGAAGGTACGCTGGATAAAAAAATAGATGATATTCAGCACAGTCCCGGTTATGTAGCAAAATATGCTGTTGGTGATTATGATGACGGAGCGCTGATTTATAAGAAAATAGCGTGTGAGCCTTTATATCAGGAAATAGACAGGCTGAGCGAGTTCAAACCAAAACCATATGAATACCGAACAGACCTGACATTTAATGATCAGACTGAGATTTTCTATCTTGGAATTAACGATATCGAACTGGACGGAAACAAACACGTTATCTCCTATAACAGTGATCTGGGACGGAAGATGGTCAACTATCGGACTCTGGATCTGATAATGGGAGGAGCACAGCGGAAGGTAAAACGCCGCAGATCTTTCGATATCGATAAAGAGATATTATATAGATTTACTGAACAGTCGGATGATGATGTAATCTTCAAGAGCGGAATCACAGATACTTTCCTGATTAATGTACTCAATCAGAGAAAGAAACAGCATCAGCTGATCGATATTATCTCGACGATTCAGGATAATCAGAATGCCATCGTTGATGTACCTATCCGGGAGAACCTGATAGTCCAGGGATGTGCAGGATCCGGAAAGACAATGGTCCTGCTCCGCAGACTATCAACCTTAAAATACAACAATCCTGATTTCAATGCTTACAATGTTGTTATTCTGACGCCTAACGGGAACTTTAATACACATATTGCGGGCCTGGCATCCAGCCTTCAGCTCGGATATATAGATCGGTATTCCGTAGAGGATTATTACTATAATCTCATTCAGAAATATGACATTTCATTCAAACTGAAAAATCCCATATCTGATGAGATGAACGTCAATCAGACATACGTTGATTACATGTATTCTGATGAGTTCAGATCGCTTATGGAAGAGGCCTATCAGCAGAGAATTGCCGGGATCAGGGAAATGTTTGGCCTTGTTAAAGAAGCTTCACGGATTTTAGGGAGAGAAGCGGCAGATGAAAATAAACTGGAGGATAATGCTCTTGTCGGGCGGCTGAGACTTGAATTAGCTACTATATCCGGATTATGCAAGGCTCCTGATGAAGAATATGCCAAGTGTGTGAAAGAACATGAATATTATCTTGGCAAACAAAAAAATGCACAGGAGCTTCTTGAAGGTGCTGAATCAGGACTTAAAGAAATAATAAACGCAGAGACTGCCAGAGTTTCAAAAATTCTTTCAGACCTCGTATTAAATAAGACAGCTAATATTAACGGCCTGGAGAAGATGATCTCTGAAAAAGAAAAGGAATATAAGAAAATAAATGACACTGTTCTGGTCTATCGCAAAGGACTGAAACTGAGTCAGCTGCAGAAAGAAATAGATCAGCTAAAGGATGAAGAGGCTGGATTACTGGTTGATATTGAAAATCTTAATAGTCTGCTCAGAACTAAAGTGTTCGCAATGGATTTCGACGACTTAATGAGATTTTTTGACAGTGCAGCCACTTATTCTTCAGATGTCCTTGGAAGTAAAGCAGCTATACGAAAACAACAGGAACGTCTTGATTTATACAAAGAAGAGGCTGACCAATATCCCGAAAAATTGCAGGAACTGCAGGAGAAAATTAAGGCAGCGGCTGGAGCAAGAGTTTATCAGGATCTGCTGGAGCGTGTAAATGCTTTGTCAGAGAAGGCTGATGAGCTTTCTCCAAAACGCATTTATCAGGATATTTATGATATTGCGTCTGCCAAGGCCGACGATATCCTTTTTGCCAGGACGGGCAAAAGATACATTCAGAATGTAAGAGGAACCCATAGATATGACCTTTATCTCCAACTGATCTTCGCAATGAAGTTTTTCAAGAGAAAAACAGGAGAGAACAGACTTATTTCTATTGACGAAGGTCAGGATCTTACTCCGGGAGAGTACAGGCTGATAAAGGAAATCAATGAAGGAAATCCGATTTTTAATATTTATGGTGATACGAATCAGCTTCTGAAATATGGGAGAGGAATAACTGACTGGTCTTTGATCGGGAAAACCATAGAGTCCGCAGAGCATTTCGCCCTGAATGAAAACTATCGAAACACAAATCAGATTACGCAGTTCTGCAATGATACCTTCAAGATGAACGTATCGTTGACGGGTGTGGACGGCCACAGTGTCAAGGAAATTGCCCGTGTCAAGCTGGAAAGTGTGCTTGCAAATATAAAAGCCACAGACGAGAGAATCGCAGTGATACTCCCCAGGACTGTAAAAAAGAAGGAGTATATAGACAAGGATCAGATCCCCCCCGGAATACAGAGTATTTTGGGAGATACTATCGCCAACGGAACAATTGCAGTAGTTTATGTAGACGAGGTCAAGGGCGTTGAATTTGACCGTGTTTTTGTTGTGCCGAACAGCATGACAGAAAATGAGCGCTACATCGCCTTTACGAGGGCTCTCTCTGAACTGACAGTAGTCTACGACGAAAGCCTCGATCCTGTTATAGCGGTTTCAGAACCTGAACCTCAGAAGAAAGACGAAAAACAGACAAAGCCGGGTAAATCACATGCTGCCGCGCTTGCTTCTTCAAACATCACAATTGGCAAAGTAAAAATCAAGCGTGATAAAAAGGCAGAAGAGAGACGCGAAGCACTGAGACAGAGATTCAGAATAGGTGCTTCTGATATCACTGAATTTAAGGGAGGAGCAATTGTCACCCCATATTCTTCCTATTCCCACAGTGGAGCACTGCAGACTGCAATCTGCAAGGCGGCCGGAAAAGAATACGTTGACGAAATCAAGATTATTCCTGCACTAGGACCTGGTAAAACATGTCTTATAAAGGGATACAAACTCCCTGTTGAATATGTGATCCACGTGAACAGCCCTAAATGGGATCCTGAAAACGAAAAGGAATCAGAAGAACTTCTCGCAGAGGCATACCGGAATGTAATGCAGTGTGCTATGCAAAACGGAATCAGAACTATTGCGATTCCAACCCTTTCCACGGGATTCAAAGGCTTTCCTGCGGGCAAAGCGGCTTATATAGCATTGTATACTGTGGGAGATTTTGTAAATAATCACCTCGAGCAAATCGACAAGGTGGAATTTTCGATTCTCGACAAAAATATACTTGAGAAATATGAGTCCTTATTCCGGGCATTTGGAAGAAAAGAAGAATATAGAATATCCATAGAAAACTGCAAGAAGTGCGGCAGAATAAGAAAAATCAGAAAAAGGACCTACGATAAGTACATTATAGATGGATATATTCCTTCGTACTGCAATACTTGTGGGGAGGAAGTTACCAGGCAGTCAAAATGTGTAAAATGCGGTGAGCTGTTTGACATTACTTTGAGAGAGCAGGATTATTCAGCGCAGACAGGGAACCCCTTACCTGATACCTGCCCGGAGTGTATTAAGAAGGAGAGAGAAGCGGAAAAACTTCTTGCTTCAGAAGATAAGAAGAAAGCGACTCTGACGGCTCAAACCAACGAAGATGCAGATAAAGCCGTTCCCACTGTTGCACATGAGCCTTCAACGCCGTCAGATCTCATTCAGAGCAGTAATGGTCAAACGGACCAGGCTAGAGGTGTTTCAAAGCAGACTGTTTCTGCAGCCGGACAAGACAAAACAGAACAATCCGAACAGCTTAATACAGCTGATTCAATACAGGATATCCATACAGAGGAGAAAGCTACAGGTGAAGACAAACAGGATACTGTAGAAAAAGCTGATTCCGATACTGCAGCGGCATCTGAAACCACTATCGTTCAGGAGAAAAAGACGGAAGCAGTCAATGTTGTTTCGACAGCTGAAACTGCAGAAAAGATCAAGTTACAAGACGAAGAGACTCTTGCGCCTTTCGCAGAAGAAAAGCATTACCTGAATTATGCCAAGATTCGGGACTTCCTGTCAGCGGAAATACTGGATCAAGACGTAAAAGGTGTCAGTGATGAAATCGTTACAATACTTGCATTGTGTCATGTAAAGAGTAATAAAGAACTGATCAGGCTTTTGATGGATGAGGATGTCTTTGACGATAACCAGCTTACTGAAATAGAAGAGTATATGAAGAAACTGATCTTATCGATGTTTTATGTATAACCCTACTACGGTTTACATAAATGCTTATTGAATAACGGCTAGAGTGCAGGAATAAGTTATGAATGCAGAGAACTATGTCTATAAAAAAGAGGTCGATTGGTCCCTCTTCAACTATGGCTTCGCTATCCCCTTGGAATATCAGGTTGTCTTCAAACAGATTGCCGGCCGCTTTATTGAACGTGGGGAATCTAAACCGATTAAGCTCTATCTCAATGGAAAAGCTTACGAAGCTAAGCTGCAAAACAACCGGATAGACAAAAAATTCGGAAGCAGGGCGGATATTGTTCAAATACGATACTCCCAGAATTCGGACATTGCGATTGCGCTGAGAGGTTCCTTTCAGCGCAGCTACCTGTATATCCAGAAGATAAAGCAGATGCAGCAAAAAGGATCTAAGTCACGAGTGTCGCTGCCCGAGGATTACAAAGAGTATCTGGCAATTTACACCACCGAATATGATGATTCCTATATCCTTGAGACCATCTCATCAGAAGAAATCGCGACGATGAGAGAGGCGGTAAAGGAGAAAGCAGAGCGCACAGTGGAGGCAGAAATAAACTACGAAGCTGTAGATGAGGGAGCCGGCATCCAAACAAATCAGCGATTGGTCAAAATCAGGAAACTAAATAGGAAGATTGGAGAAAATCTGAAATTACTGTACGGGTATCGCTGTCAACTCTGTGGTCAGCTGATCGGAGAGGAGTTCGGTTCTCACATTGCAGAGGCACATCACATTGATTATTTTGTCAAAAGCCTGAATAACGATGCCAGCAACCAGATAATTGTCTGTCCGAATCACCACAGTATCATTCATGATGCGGATCCGGTCTTTGACAGGAGACGAAAGCTGTACAGGTACGGAAATGGAAAGGAACAGAGGTTGGTTCTGAATCGACATCTTTGATGCTTGATATCTGTTGAAAAAAGCTAAGACCAAAGTACTCTGGGTCATACCACACCGGATATTGAGAGAACAGACAAGCCGAATTCGCTTTATGGTGAAAAACACATAAGCTTAAGCAGCTTTATCAAGAGAGCGCATATACTTAATCAGTTAAATTAATAACATGAATACAAACACCACACTTGATTATTACAATAATAACGCGTATCGCTTCACAGCGGATACCCTGGATGTCGAATTCTCCGACATCCAGGACCATTTCCTTGCCGAATTGCAGCCTGGGGCATTGATCCTTGATTTTGGCTGCGGTTCTGGCCGTGACAGCCGATATTTCCTTCAAAAAGGGTACAAAGTTGAAGCCTGCGACGGATCGGAAGAGATGGTGAAAACAGCAACCAAAAACGCGGGAATTCCTGTAAAGCAGATGTTGTTTTCTGAGCTGGATGAGCAGGAGCGGTATGATGGGATTTTTGCCTGTGCTTCGATTTTGCATGTGCCGTCAGAAGAGCTTCCGGACATTATCGGGAAGATGAAGAAAGCTGTGAAAAAGGGTGGCATTCTGTACATATCTTTTAAATACGGAACCTTTGAGGGGGTCCGCAATGGCAGGTATTTTACTGATCAGACAAAAGAGAGTCTTAGTCAGATTCTTGATCAGGTCGGCGGACTAAACATTATCAGCACTGGAATTACAGGTGATGCCAGACCGGGAAGAGAAGAAGAGAAATGGCTGAATGTGTTGCTTCGCAGGAGCAGTTGAAAAATATAGATAATACAACAGAATATTTTCAGAATGAACTGCTGAAACAGATTCAGGAAAACTGCGGATTACAGTTGGCCGAAGATTATTACTACGATAAAAAGCATCATTCCGCAGTCCTTCTCAGTGATAAAACCTGTGTCATACTGGATTACGATCTTTGCTCAGTCGACGAGCACACTGAGAAGGTTTTTGACTACTCAAAATACTGCGAGATGCAAAATGCCTGGATGCTGTCCTCAGACAGATTATTCCGTTTTTATATTCCTGCGGAAATGATTTCCGGGAAACCAGATTCATTTGACTTTAAAGATTCCTCCCAGAAATCCGAGAGAATAGATTTCAATCAGCCTGTCTGCGATGAAATCAATCATTGGCTGACGTTGGATCCCGGAAATATCGAGGTCAGTGATAACGGCGGATCGTTTGATAAAGGTCATATTGATAATACTCCTCTAGAGAAGACATTTGAGGATTTATTTATCGATGCCTATGGCTATGATGCCTTGAATTATCTGCAGAAAGAGTACTCAATCTCCTTAAATCAAGGAAGAAATGCTTTTGTTGACTATGTGATTGAGACCGCTGCAGGAACATTTGCTGTAGAAGAAAACGGTGTTCGCTACCATCACCCGCAGATTATTCATCTGGCAGCTTACAGCAGGCAGTTAGAAAAGCAGAATACGCTGAGTCTTCTGGGGTTCAAGACGTACAGGTTTTCTTTCGAAAACCTGCGATTTCGGGAGCAGGCAATAGACAGTATAAGGACCTTTTTCGGACCGAAAAGCGGCTTCCGCAGTGCTCATCTGATCAAAGGGACAAGACCTTTTGCTCTATACACACATCAGGAAACATTTCTGAAGGAGATGAATGAAGCCCGTGAAAAAGGTGTTACAACATCATTGATTGTCAGCCCAACCGGTTCCGGAAAGTCCCAGATAGCAATCGAAGATATAAATGAGCTTCAGATTGAAGGCAAAATCAACCGCGTATTGATTATGGTCCCGACTACCCGCATCCGGGAGGATTGGGAAAAGCGCCTCACATCATACAAGGGCAAACTTGATATCACCATTGATCTATACAACAGATCCTTCCTGAGAAGGAGTGACACACCGCCTGATTATTATGATTATCTGCTGTTTGATGAGGCACAGCATGCGCAGGCGGCAAACTGTGCCAAGACTCTGCAGTTTTTTACCCCTAAATATCTGGTTGGTCTTACAGCAACTCCCGATCGCCTGGATCATAAAAAGTTGGAAGATATTTTCGGCCATTATAAGACATCGATGACTCTTAAGGAAGCTATAGACAAGGATATTATCGCCAATATCCGCTGCTTCCGGCTTATATCCAATATCGATCTTTCCATGGTCCGCTATAACGGAAAAGATTATAACTACGCGGATCTAGAGAAGACTCTGATTGTGGAATCACGAAACGAACTCATCGTAAAAACATTAAAGAAATACTTCTTCCCCGGAGAAGATTTCTATAAGCAGGGGATATTGTTTTGTGTGAATGTCAGCCACTGTAAGAAGCTGGAAAAACTCATGACAGCTGCCGGATTCAAGGCCAAAGCTGTTTACGGCGGTAATAAGCACAACGATGAAATCTTTGAGAAATACGCCAACAGAGAAATCCAGTTCCTTATATCCTGCCAGCTGATTTCGGAAGGGTGGGATTCTCCCCAGACAGAAGTGGTTGTCATGGCGCGTCCAACCTTGTCGAAAGTACTTTACACCCAGCAGATCGGGCGCGGTGTCCGCAAATATCCCGGAAAAGAATGCCTCTATGTTATCGATGTGGTTGATAACTATGAAGGAAAGCTTTCCCCTATGAACTTTAACGCCCTGTTTGGACTGTCCCATTATTCGGATTTCATGGGCGTCAAAAACAACAATCATGATTATCTGTCAATCCTGGGACTGGACGAGACAGAGATTGCCATGCAGGAGATTGACATCCATACATTCGAAGAGAAGTACAGCGGATATCTTTCTCCTGAACAGGCGGCACGAGAGCTCTTCATCGGCATTGCAACCATTATGAGCTGGTACAGAAAGGACAATTCCATCAGCTCACTGCAGCTTCCGATCGGATCACGCATGGTTCCGTATTTTTCAACGGGCGATATAGAAACGATCCGCGAAAGCCGCGGACTCGGTCGTCACGATGACACGACCATTCTGAAGGATTTTGAAGATTTCATCGATGAAAATACACTGACATTCTCCTTCAAACTGATCTTCATGCTTAGCATGCTGAAATTGGCGGACAAGGAGGGCGAGGTCAATATCGATGATCTGATCAGCGAATACCGTTCATTTTATGTTGACAGGATTGAACGAGGACTGCCGGTTGACAGACCAAACTGTGCTTATACAAAAGAATTCCTCGATGATCTCGTCAAAGTAAAAAGATCAATCCTGACTAACCCTTTTGAAAAGTTTGAGCGTAAGCGCTTTGTCTATTATTCAAAGGATTTGAATATGCTCTCTTTCCATCCTGCACTTTGGGAGCAGATGACGGAGGAGAAGAAGCAAGTAATCAGGGAGAAGGAAGAGCGGTTTTTAAAAGAGTATTATGCCAAATTATGAAAATAGGATGAAGACAAATCGTTAATTTCTTGTGTTTATGTTTTTTGGAGATTACCATGGTTACAGCAGAAATATCATATAATCCATATCTTTTGCAGACAGACATTAAATTTAATGGCAACCCTCCCAGAATAAATAGTCTTGTTGAAAAGTATCAGGAAGGAATGCTACAGTCCTGGATTAAAAAACTTCCTTTCATATTTCATGATGAAATGAATGGATATGACTTTGAGTTGGTCTTTTCCGGGACAAATCTGGATTTTCGTGAATTGAAAAAGGCTTTTATTGATGCAGATGTGACGGATGATCAGGTACATCTGTTTCATAAAAATGCTCTTGGAGAGCGAAAAGATAAACTCATAGAGCTGGAATCACTTTTAAAATGGCTTGATGAAAATACAAATGCTTATTTTGATTATACGACTTTTAAGCAAGATAATCAGGGTCTTCTCGATAGGTCTGACTCTTATATTATCCTTCACGGACAAGGATTTGAAACATCTGTACTCGAAGACTCTGGCATTGCTGTAGAATTAGTAGATGACGTTGAGAAACTGAAAGATACAGATTTAAACAATACCCCCCTGTTGATTTGCTTGGACAGAGTTACTCTTTCTCACCTTCCTAGTACACTTTCTTATTTCCGTAGTAGAAGAGATGTGAGAACAGAGCAGCTGTTCTTTTTCCTATACCCATCGGTTGAGCACAACAATGTCAGGCGCATTATATGTGATTTGGGAATCAAAACCCCGCAAATTGTTTATAAAGCTGATGATGAAAGTGTAAGAAAATATATCGAGATATATTCAACGACGGATTACATTTCAAATGTTATCAGGGCACTTCGCAAAAGAATAGATTCGATAAAAGCAACTCTGGATAAAAGAAGAGAAACAAGCGAAAAACTTAATTCAGATATACATGCACAGATGGATGGACTCGAAGCATCTATTGAGCGTATAAAAGTATCTATAGATTCTTTTGAAAAACGCGGCAGTTTAGAAATTCCTGCTAGATGGTTCGATATCAACTATACACTTCAGGAACATATCAACAATTGGAATAAGAAAAAAACTCGGATTACCAGAGAAGAAGAGGCGAATAAACAGTCCCGCGAATTAAATGATTTGGTTCATCAAGCCTTTTTCAGATTCACAGAACAGATGATGGTTGCTGTGATTGACCAAAAGAAGGCGATTGATGCTTCTTTTTCTCAATGGTATTCTGATGCTGATTTTGATGTTGAGCATAGTTTTATTCTGCCGCAGATTTCTGATATACGTTCCGAGGAGATTCCTGATATTGTACCAAGGCTTCTACAAATGAAGGAAATGTCATATGTCACTCCAAAAGAGGATTTAATGGGCATGTTCTTTAAGACAAATAATGCAGAACCTGTGCTGGAAATATCCTATTACTATCAGAACTGGAGAGAATGTGCATGGAGCGTGGTGAAGCCAATTGCAGACCGTTTTACAGAAGCTTGCTTTGCTGCGATTCTTGATTATGATTCGGATACTGCAAATAGTTATATAGAACATCTTGAATCTCTGCTAAATAGTCAGACTGAAAAACTTGCAAATGCCGCGACCAGCTTGTCTGCTGAGGAACAGAAACTGCAGTCCGATATTAGATGGGCGCGGGAATTTGATTCACAACTTACAGAGATCGAGAGAGGATGATATGGATACTTTACAGAATGTACAAAAAGAAGAACTACAGGCAGGCAGTGCACAGGTTTTGTCTGAGGATTTGACTCTTCAGAATAGATTAGAAATCATGGGAGAGAGCATAAGAAAAAAATATCTCTCTAGGCTTACAGAAATGGAGATCGCACCGGTTTCAAATCTTCAGCCACTTGAGGAAGATCTAATTGATAATGTGCGCTTATATCACATTTCTGAAATGGTTTATCAAAAGGACGAATCAGCGTTGGATAAATTTGCAACTGTTTACAACACGTTGCTGACTTTTGATGTGACAATATTCATGATTATCGACTCTGATGGAAGAAAGACTAACCTGTATTTGGGTGTACGAAACGACGAGAAGAATGTTGCCCGTAAGAGATCTACTGTAACGCTTGGTGATACTCTAAAGGATGCTCTCATTGGTCATTTTCCTGGAATTAAAATTGAAAGTGAGAACCGCTGGAAAATCATCGAATTATCAGACCGAATTGCCAGCCAAAAAAACCTTGCTTCTGTAAGTGTTGTTGGGAATGTAAAGAATAAAAAGGAAAACCAGCAATCAAACGAAGAGTTCGTCCAGGGAATGGAGAAACTCTTATTGACAATGCAGGGAAGACATTATATTGGTCTAATCATAGCCAAGAATAAATCCCCACAAGAGGTTGAAACTCTTCGAAGTGGTTATCAGGACCTTTACACAAAGCTTTCTCCGCTTCAAAAGGTTCAGTTTTCTGATTCAGATTCCCACTCTTCTTCCAGAAACCGCTCATTCCATGAAATGGATGGTAAACAAAAGGCAGCCATGATCGGAAGTGCCGCTGCTTCTATGGCTGGTGTGATTGGCGGAGCAGTTATCGGAACAGCAATGGGGGGGACAACTCTTACAGCTGTTGGATCCATGATCGGTGGGCAGATTGCCGGGCAACTCGGCGGATTTATCAATTCTCTAGCTCCTTCTGATAACAATTCAGATTCAATGTCTTATTCCTCATCAACAACTTCAGAGAACAAAGCTGTTTCTGATATGATGAGAATGATCGACGAACATCTCAAACGCATTGATGAATTTGACAATTATGGGATGTGGGATGTGGCAGGCTATTTTTTGTCGGAAGATATGTCTGCTTCAGAGATTGCTGCCAGTAATTACAGGTCACTCATGAATGGAGATACTTCTGGAAGAGAAGTTTCTGCAGTTAATTCATGGCGTCGTAATTCTAAAGAGCAGTATGGTGATTTTCAAGATTTGATGACCAGCCTTTCTAGATTTCGTCATCCTGATTTTTTCTATGGTTCTGATGGAGAATACAAGGTATTAGCAAATGCAGCGACTTCTATCAGCGGGCGGGAGCTTGGTCTGCATCTTGGGCTCCCTAGGGCTACAGTTCCTGGACTTCCCGTGATTGAACATGCCGAATTTGGGAAAGAGGTTTATACCTATCAGCTCTTTTCCCAGACGAAAAAATCCAGACCTGAAGATCGCATGACACTTGGACATGTGTTTGATCTTGGGAAGATTACAAATAAAGTCGTTGAGCTTGATAACAAGAGTCTCAACATGCACACATTTATCACTGGATCCACTGGATCTGGAAAAAGTAATACTGTATATCAAATGCTCGCGGAGTTACGTCAGGATCGAGTTCCGTTTTTAGTCATAGAGCCTGCCAAGGGAGAATATAAAGATGTATTTGGACATTTGGAAGATGTCAATGTCTATTCAACCAACCCCAATATCGCGGAGCTGATCAATATCAATCCTTTTATGTTCCCTCCGTCGATTCATGTTCTGGAGCATATAGACGGTCTTGTAGAGATATTCAGTGTTTGTTGGCCTATGTATGATGCGATGTCATCTTTCTTCAAGGATGCGATACTGAAATCATATGAAGCCATAGGATGGGATCTTGGCTCATCCACATTTGACAGCGATATTGTAGAATATCCGGATTTTGATGTGCTGTCGGAGCAACTTGCCATCTTGATTGAGCGGTCGGATTATGCAGATGAGATAAAGTCTAATTATAGAGGGGCCCTTCTTACCCGTGTCCGTTCTCTTTCTGTAGGATTGAATAAGTATATTTTTACATCTCATCAGACTTCTTATGAGAAGATCTTTGATGAGAACTGTATCCTCGACATCAGTCGTGTGAAGTCAGGGGAAACGAAAGCCCTGATAATGGGGCTAATGGTTTACATTCTGAATGAGTATAGGGTTGACCACAAGAGTGCCAGTAACCTCGGTTTAAAACATGTAACAGTCTTGGAAGAAGCACATAATCTCCTGAAAAATACTTCTTTTGGCAGAGATTCCGAATTGACTGGAAAATCAGTTGAGATGCTGACGCAGACAATTGCTGAGATTCGGACATATGGGGAAGGCTTCATTATTGTTGATCAATCACCTACATCTGTAGACATCTCTGCGATCAAAAATACAAATACTAAAGTCGTGCTCCGTACACCGGAGGCAAACGATAGAGAAGCTGTAGGCCGATCCATGGGACTTACTGAAAACCAGGTGAATGAAATTGCCAAGCTTCCAAGAGGTGTGGCAGTTGTGTTCCAGAATGACTGGGTAAGCCCGGTCCTGACGATGATTGACAAGGCGAATGTTACTGAAAGACCATATGAATGTAAATTCAAAACGGTAATTAAACCTGTTCGGGAGGCTCGCGCAGATATAATCTCTGCCCTGATGCAGCCATGGATTAACCGGAAAAGGATACGCGCAAAATATCTGAGTAATTCGCTGCGTGTTATAGATTTGGAAAGAAGGACAAGAAAAATCATATCAGGATATTTGGACGACTATCTGTTTCTTGGGGGGCATTTATTCTGGAAAGAGGAAGATATCCCGATACTTCAAAATTGCTTGCTAGCAATCCTACACATTTCTATAAAGGAATTTAATATCATTATATCTTCAGGGAATGCAGACATGTTACGAGAGTTGATGAAAAAGAAAACTGCTGGTTTTTCAGATCAAGAAATAGAGGAAATTTGTTTTGTATTAACGATAGGGACGGAGGGCAAAGAGTCATGACAGCATTCCATTTCGATTTATTTGAGAGTGGTGGCCTTAATATTGAAAAAATCGAAATAGGCATAGAAAAACTAAATGTTTTTCACAGCCAGTTTAGCTCAGGTGTCCTTCCTGTTAAAGGGGCTTTTGGAGTTACTGAAATCGTAAAAGAGAACGGTGTCATTGAGAGAATGTCTCGAAATGAACAAGGGTTCATCCGAAAAGAATATTCAATTGGTGACAAACTTTTACGTGTAAGGGAAAAAATCAATTCGACCACTTGGAATGAACAGCATTTTGATGATTATGGAACTCAGTACATGACCAAGACTTATGCTAATAAGCCAGGGGGTGGATTAAGCATGGAATCATATTCCCTGAATCCCGGAGTTACTGTTGTCAAAAACAATTTCATGTCCCAAGTTGATAATCTCGGAAGACCAATATTGAATAAAGTCACTGATTTACAATTGAATCCTGAGAGAGGTCCATTAAGTTCTAAACTGATAGATTCTTCGTATGTTCCTACGGATGAGAGAGGCCATATTATAGCCAGAGTCTTTGATGGACCAGGAACCAGAGAAAATATAGTCCCCCAAGATTTCAATGTGAATCGAAGCCAAATGAAATCAGTAGAAAATATAGTAAGTGATCTAAAGAGGCAAGGGCATTCTGTCGACTATGAAGTTAAAGTAAACTATAGAGGTTCAGATAAACGCCCGTCCTCATTTGAACCTAAAATCACTGTAGATGGAAAGCCTTATAAGGAGTTGCCTGATCATTTACAAAAAATATACAATGATCCTGCTGACAGTAATTTGTCAAATATTGATAAAGTAATAAGAACTGCTGAGGAAAGTGCTACAAGGACAGCTGTTACAATAAAGCCATACCATGACACAGGCGTTCAAGTGGGCGCAGCAGTTGCCGCAGCAACATTTGTCAATTCTACAGTTGAAAATACGACCCTGCTTTATAAAGGTGAAATATCAGCTGAAGAGATGGCAACGAATATTGTCAAAGATACTGCCCAAGGAGGTCTTGCAGGATATGGCACAGGATTTATATCTTCTGCAATAGCAGATCAGATGAAGAACTCCAGCCACGAACTTATTAAAAGTGTTGGAAATATACATGTTCCAGGCGAAGCAGTTGCTTTTGCAGTGATGTCTTTTGACTCAGTTGTTGATTATGCACAAGGTGAGATTTCTGGACAAGAGCTTGCATATGATTTAGGAGACAATGCTGCTGCTATTGTTGGCGGAAAAGTTGGAATGGCTCTTGCTACTACTGGTGCTGCGGCTGTAGTGGCGGCGGCTCCGGTCGCTGTCCCAACTGTTGCAGTTGTCTCCGTAGGAGTATTAGGCTCTATGGTAGGAACAGCTGTTGCCACAGAAATCTACCAGACGGCTATGACAACTGACTATGAACACATCGAACAATATGCTGGTACAGTCAAGGAATATGCTAGTCAAGCGATTGAAAATGTTAAGGAGTTTGCACCTCAACATGTGGATGATATAAAGGCATCTCTAAATCAATTTGCAACGAATGTTAACCTTCCGTTTTCTTTGACATAAAATATTATCATATATTAGGGACATCACGAACAAAATAATTAATGTCGCATTTACCTTTTTCAAGGAGAGATGTGAGGGATTATTGCATAATACCTTATAAAGCAATATTATCAAATACTTAATGTGAATTAAGGCGATTTTTATTCTATATTCGTACAACTGCCCACCTACATGTACACCACTTTTATGAAAATAGTATTAGAAAAAAATAAAATGGAGCGATAGGATGACAGATTTGCAATTGAATTCCAGAAAACTAGCAATTTTGGCACATGAATTAAGTATTTGAGGGATTATACATGAGACAGAAACAACATATAATCAAAATATATACAGATATCTGAAAGATTGCGCATTGTCACGTCTGCTCGGATATTACTCCCGGTTGTATTGTCGTGGGGGCCTTGGGAGAGGAATAGATCTTGTATCATATAGAACAGACAAAAACCGGATTTGCCGTATGGAACGAGGACGACCCGGGGCTAATCTTCATGGAGGGACCCGGGCTGTTTTCGTGGATAGAAAACAGTGAAGGGATCACGATCAAAGGCTATAAGGGAAACTATCCGGAGATTCTCATTCCCGGGATCATTGACGGAAAGCCCGTGACTAAAATAGGCCGAAGAGCGTTTCATGAATGTAAAATTCTGAAAAGCGTGGGAATCCCTGAAAGTGTGGCCGTTATTGGTGACTTGGCTTTCAGCAGATGTGACAGCCTGACGGATATCTCGATCCCGTCCAGTCTGACCCATATAGGGGATTATTCGTTCAGTCATTGCGCAAGCCTGCGGCGGGTGGAGCTCCCCGACAGCCTGAAAACCATCGGAGAGTACGCGTTTTATGACTGCGGCAGCCTGACAGATGTAACCATCCCGCGCAGCGTGACAAAGATCGGGGCGGCGGCCTTCTCCGATTGCGCAAGCCTCGGGGTAATTGCGGTTGCGCAGGATAACCCTGCTTACAGATCCGAAGACGGATGTCTTTATAAGAGCGATTATACCGAGCTGATCCACTGCCCTGCCGGGAAAACAGGGACAGTGAGTATCCGACAGGGCGTGACCTGCCTGGAGTGGGGGGCCTTTAAGGGCTGCGGAGGACTTACGGAAATCAGGATCCCGGACAGTGTGAAAGAAATCTCGGGTGAAGCCTTCCGTGACTGTAGCAGTCTGAGGAACATAACCATTCCCGACAGCGTGACCAGGATAGGCAGGAACGTGTTTGAGGGATGCTCGCTTCTGACGCGCATTGTGATCCCGCGCGGCTTAGTTTCTGTTGACGCGTCCGCTTTTCAAGGCTGCAACAATCTGACCGACATTGAAGCCGTTACGGAAAATCCAGTATTTGTTTCCGTCGACGGTTTGCTGTATCACAAGCATTATTCCGCACTGGTCTGCTGTCCCCCGGGGAAAACAGGTTCTGTACGGATTCTTTCAGGTGTGGAAAGAATATGGAGTCAGGCATTCCAAAACTGTCACCGGATCACCAGTGTAGAGATCCCGTACAGTGTGACATATGCCTGGTGGAATTCATTTCATTACTGCAGCAGCCTGACAGAGGTCAGGGCATCCGAATGGTTCAAAGTCCATTTCGCTGACTGCTTTATGGGCAGTCCCTGGTTTAAAAACCAGGGCTGGATCGAAGCCGGATTCTTTGAAGACACAACCTGGATCCTGCAGGCAGATGATACTCTGAGGATGGTTTGTGACGGAGATATGGGCGACTACGATGCGGCCAAGATATTATGGAAGGGGTGGAAAAAGGTCAAGGACCACGTGCGGCGCCTGACTGTCGACGACGGCGCGGAATCTGTTGGCAGCTTCGCTTTCGACGGATTTCAGAACTTGACGGAAGCAGTGCTCCCGGACGGCCTTACCCGGATCGGCTTCCGTGCTTTCTCCCGCTGCCGGCGCCTGAAACAGATTGTCATTCCGGACAGCCTTATGGAGATTGGCACGGCGGCATTTAAAGGCTGTAAGAGCCTTGAAAAAATTGTGATCCCGGAGAGTGTCCGTGTGATCGGCCACAGTGCCTTCGCTTTCTGCAGCAGTCTGGTTTCAGTCACGCTGACCAACAGCGAAGTTCAGATTCAGTCGAATGCATTCAAAGAATGCGAATGCCTGAAGGAGATCCGCTGCATCGGAAGGGAAGAAAACTGGAAAGAAGTGATCAATAACCTGCCCCGATATTTCGGCCTTGAGATCCGTTTTATCGAAGAACAAGAATCCTGACGGGAATGGACATCTGTGGAAAATGAAACCAGGCGGGGAGTGAAAAAAAGAAAACATAAAAGACTAATAACGACAATCCAAAGGACGGAGTATGGATGGTCTGTGAAAAGAAAGGGACTGTATTTCAGTCCCATGAGGCATAATACATGAGGCATAAAGAATACACGATCCAGACATATACAGATATCAGCAAGATTCCCTATGGTCACGCAAGCTCGGTCATCACTCCCGGCTGCATTGTCCTGGAGGGCGGCGCCTTCCGCGGACTTTACAACCAGGGCGTGCTGGATGCGCTGATGAAAAACGACATCAATTTTGCCTGCACTATAGGCACGAGTGCCGGCGCGCTGGCCGGTTTTAACTATACGGCAGGCCTGATCGGAAGGTCCGCGAGAGTCAATCTGACCTACCGCCACTACACGGATTACGTCGGCCGGGGCGCCCTTGCCCACGCCCACAGTCCGGTTCGGCTGGACTTCCTTTTCAATGAATACAATGAGATAGAACCCTTTGATGAGAAGGCCTTCTTTTCTCCAAATAGGCGCTTTGTGGCCGTCGCCACAGACTGCCTCACAGGAAAGCCTGCATTTTTTGAGAAAGGCAAGTGCCGGGATATCTTCAGCGCGGTCAAGGCTTCCGCATCCATGCCCTTTATCTCACCTATGGTGGATGTGGACGGAAGGCCCTGCCTGGATGGCGGCTGCAGCTGCAAGATTCCCTACCGCTGGGCCCTCGACCAGGGATTTGACAAGATCATAGTGGTCCGTACCAAAGATTCGGCCTTCCGCAGAAAGGTTTCGAAGAGAAGACACCGGCTCCATGCTTATAGCAAATACCCTGCCTTTGCCAGAAGCCTTGCAAACAGCAACCGCAATTACAATCACCAGTGTGACGAGATTGAAAAGCTGGAAAAGAAAGGGCGGCTCTTTGTGATCGCACCCTCCCAAAAAGTCACTGTCAGCCGCCTGGAGGGGAACATGGATAAACTCGGCAGCCTTTACTGGCTCGGTTATAACGACATGTTAAACCAGTTGGATTCCCTGCGGAATTACCTGGGGGACTCGGGAGAAACTGACTGACGCAAAAGGATTCAAACGGAAAAAGCATATTTTCCAATAATGGTAAATACCATGATAGGATGAGGAGGAAAACTGTAAATGTATTGTGCGGGATGCGGAAGAGATATTGGCAATGCCAAATTCTGCCCGAATTGCGGAGCACCGGCTCAGGGCTGGACCCCGGCGGGCACTCTTACGATAAGAAAGGCTGATTTAAATACCCTCGTTGGTGCAGGGATTGATGTATATGTCGATGGCCGTTTTGAAACCTCTCTTGACGGAAAAAACAGGATCGATCTGACCCTTCCGGCAGGAAGCCACAAGGTCAGACTTCAGATAGACGGCTTCCCGGATGCATCTGCCGACATATTCATTAATCCGAACAGCACAACCAGCTATGTCCTGGCAGTAAATGAGAACATCAGATCAGCGCTGCTGACAAAATGGGATGATCCCCACACAGAGTCGCCTGTTCCTGATACTGCCCGATTTTCTCCTAATACAGCTCTGCCTGCTTCCAATGCAGGCCAGCCTCAGCCTTTCCCTAATGCTGCCCAGCCTGCTCCCAATGCAGGCCGGCATGCCTCCCATACGGCGTCCACTATTCCTGCACATACCAGAACTGCAACCGGTCCATTCACAGTTCCGCCTGCTTCTCAGACTGCACCGCCCGTTCCTGTTCAGCCGGCTCCTGCATCCGGAAACACGCCGCAATCCGGCGGCATAACCTGTTCAAGATGTGGCAGCAACAATGTCAACATACAGGTCATTCAGGAAAACCACGGCGGAACTACTATCACTCATACAAGCGGGACTATGACGGAAAAAGGACATGGCTGCCTCTGGTGGCTCCTGATCGGCTGGTGGTGGAAGATTATCGACCTGTGTTTGTGGCTGTTATTGTTCCCCTACAGGTTTGCTGTCTGGTTTTTAGGCAACGTGCTTTTCCCCAAAAAGCATAAATATAAGACACAATCAACATCCGTATCCACAACGTCAAACAAAATCGTGTACAAGAAGATCTGTACATGCCAGAATTGCGGCAATTCCTGGAGTATTTAGATTGCCCTGGCATAAATGACTGCGAAGCATATATGAACAGACCGGTTTAAAGCAGTACAGGCGCTATTTGACAGTGCTTCATATAGCGCCTATAATCTGGCTATAAGAAAATGTAGGTGACGGCTGACATATGACACATTCTGATAACGTTGACGGTTTCTTACATATCTTACATGTATTTTTCAACGTGCTATTGGAGGTGTTTAGTTATCATGAAAAGAAACCGATAGTCTTTGGCGCATAAAAACGAATCCTGAATTCGTTTTTATGCGATTTTATTTGCTTCGAATAGATGCAGGCAGTAAACACAATGGGAGCACAATCATGATTAAAGCAGAATTAATTCATAATCCATATCTGTTAACTACAGAAGTGAAATTTAATAACCAGGGGCCAAAAATCAATTGCCAGATTGAGAAATATGAGCACAAGCCATTAAAGGACTGGGTCAAAAAAGTACCCGGTATCTTTTATGATGAAATGAACGGCTACGACTTTGATTTTTACTTCACCGGAACTGCACCGGACTTTGCGGAAATCATCGCTGCCTTCAAGTCTGAAGGGGTTAAGCCTGAACAGGTTCGCCTCTTTCATAAGAATGAAATAGAGGACTCTGAGACAAAAAGTGCCGAGATAGATGCTCTTCTGGAATGGTTAAGACAGCATCCAAACAGGAAGTTTGACTTTGATGAATTCTGGCAGAGGAATGAAGAACTCTTTGAAGGGGCATATCCTTATATTGTGATCGGAGGGGATATTCCTGATGAAATAGGAATTCCGATTAGTGCGGAATCTATATCCAGAGCAGAAGAACTGGCACAGATTGATCTCTCAGGGACTCCAATCATTTTCTTTATCGAAGAACGAAAAAGAAGACAGTTTAGGTCCAATCTGAATATGCTGCTGAGAAGGAAAGATGTTCGTCAGGAGCAGTTGTTTTTTATAATCGATCCTGCAATGAATACAGAGCAGGTGACCAGAGTTATTTCTGATCTGGGTGTCATTAATCCGCAGGTGGTAGAACGATACGATGCGGACGAAATCCTTTCTTATATCAGGAATTATCCTGTGACAGGATATGTAAGGGATGCCATAAAGCTTTTTGAAGATGTGGTAAAACAGATTAATGAGGTCCTTGAAGTAGAGAACCGAGAGAGTGAAGTCACAAATGCCGGAATTCACGAACAGATTGATGGCCTGGAAAAAGAACTGGCAAAGCTTAAGGAAGCAGACGAGTTCTTTGTTCAGCGTGATAATTACGTAATGCCCTATCAGTTTTCCACAGCCCGTCAGGAACTTGAGGATACTTTAGCCAGATGGAAAAACAGAAAGACAAAGATTGTAGGCGAGTACGAGGCATTGACTGCAGCAAGCGATTATTCTGATTATATTGGAAGGGCAATGACAGCTTTCTACACATCTGTGGAAAATGCCTATCTTTCTGCCGGGAAAACTATTTCAGAAGATTTTTCTGTTGTCTATGCAAATGCTGGTGTTGACACTGCTTACATGCCGGAAGGAATCATGTTAGGTATTCCCCAAGGTATTGTAATCCCCGATTTGAAAACAGAGTTTTATAAGCTGAAAGAAATTACATATGAAGAAGCCAGAAATGATTTTTTCGGATTGTTTAAAAAAGCACCGGATGAAAACAGCGAGCCTGTTCAGGTTGTCACAAGCTATCTGGATCAGTGGCGGTCCAGGGCGGCAGAAATAGTTCTGCCGGCAGTTGGTCAGTTGATTGACAGATACTTCGCTGAATTATTGCGTTACTACGATGATATGGCTGAGGATTATCATAAACATCTGGTCAAACTCATTGGAGAGAAGACCGGAGAAAAAGAAACTGTATCCTCTCATTTGTCTGATGACGAAAAACGCCTTCAGGAAGACAACGACTGGCTGTCAGAAGTGAAAGATCAGCTGCAGAATATAGAAAGGGGATAATCATGGACGCGTATTTGACTAAAAGCCCTTCCGCTGATGTTATAACACCTGAGCAGATTACGATTGAAAACCGTCTGGACATTCTCGATGAACGCTTCAGAAAAAAATATCTTGCACGCTTATCATCTGAGATGCCGATTGCTCCTTTGGGAGATATTCCCGGTCTGGAAGACGATATAATCAGCAATGTCAGATTGTATCGGATTACGGAGATGGTTTATCAAAAGGGAGAACCGGTAACGGATAAGTTTACAACAGTATTTAATACATTGGCGACTTACAATGCATCTGTCTTTATTTTAATAGATTCAGATGGAAAGGAGACGCATTTCTACATCGGCGTAAGGAACAATGAGCCGGATGAATCACCTCTGAAGAGGTCGACGGTCACTTTGGGAAGTACTTTAAAACAGACATTGATCGGTCATTTTCCGGGTATGAAGATTGAAAATGAGGATCGGAAAACAATAGAGGCTATTTCCAAAAAAATATCCGCCACCCAAAATGTCGCTTCGGTCAGTGTTGTCGGAAATAGTAAATCAGCGAAAGAGCAGACAAACGAACAGTTTGTTCAGGGACTTGAGAAACTTGCTTTGGCAATGAGCGGATATCCTTATATAGGATTGATTGTGGCTGAGAATCAGTCTTCACAGAATATTCAGCTGATGCGTAAAAGCTATCAGAATCTCTATACCAAATTATCCCCGCTTCAGAAGATCCAGTTTTCAGACAATACATCTACTTCAACATCCAGGGCTAAGTCTTTTGCTGAAATGGACGGAAAGCAAAAGGCTGCGATGATTGGCGGCGCGGCAGTCTCTCTTGCAGGAGCAATCGGTGGTACTATTCTGGGCGCAGGTATGAAGCCCAATATGTCAGCTGCAGGAGCCATGATCGGAGGACAGGTAGCAGGACAGTTTAACGGCTTCATTAACTCGCTGGCACCAAATGAACAGATTACAAAATCCTCAGCGCAGACAGTTTCGTCTACATTTGAGAATAAATCAGTCACCGAAATGATGGCACTGATCAATGAGCTGTTGAACAAAGCAAATGAATACGACAGCTATGGTCTTTGGGATGTAGCAGGATATTTCTGCTCCGACGATATGTCTGCAGCCGAGATAGCAGCCAGTAACTACAGATCATTGATGAACGGAGAACACTCCGGAAGAGAAGTGTCTGCTATTAATTCCTGGAGAAGGAAAAATCACCAGGCAGATTTAGGAAATTTTGATGACCTTACTACCTATCTGTCAAGATATGTTCATCCGGAGTTTATTTACGGTGGAAATAATAAAGTAAATGCTACTACAGCTGTGAGCGGAAAAGAACTCGGACTGCACCTGGGACTTCCCCGATCCACTGTGCCGGGGCTTCCTGTTATCGAACATGCGGAATTTGGTAAAGAGGTGACATCATATCAGCTGTTCCGCAAAGATGTCAGTAACAGACCGGAAGACCGTATCACGATTGGACGCATTTTTGACCTGGGGCAGATCACCAATAAGGTGGTTGAACTTGATAACAAGAGTTTGAACATGCATACCTTTATAACCGGCTCTACAGGTTCAGGTAAAAGTAATACGGTTTACCAGATGCTTTCGGAACTGCACCAGGACAAGATCCCCTTCCTGGTAGTGGAGCCTGCAAAAGGCGAATATAAAGATGTATTTGGAAGCTGGGAAGATGTAAATGTTTATTCTACGAATCCCAAGATTGCTCCACTTATTAATCTTAACCCTTTTAAGTTCCCCGAATCCATTCATGTGCTGGAGCATGTTGACGGCCTTGTAGAAATATTCGGCGTCTGCTGGCCTATGTACGATGCAATGCCTGCATTTTTTAAAGACGCCATTCTAAAATCTTATGAAAAAACAGGATGGGATCTTGGATCTTCGACATATGAGGGCGATGAGGTTGAATACCCGGATTTTGAGATCCTGGCGGAGGAGCTTGAGAAACTGATCGAAGATACAGACTACTCGGCGGAAGTGAAGGGCAATTATACCGGAGCGCTGGTGACCAGAGTAAAGTCATTAACAGTCGGCCTCAATAAATTTATTTTTACCACAAACCAGACACCATATGAAAAACTGTTTGATGAAAACTGCATCCTGGATATAAGCCGTGTTAAGTCCGCTGAGACGAAGGCACTTATTATGGGCCTTATGGTCTATATTCTCAACGAATACAGAGTGGACACGAAGTCCGGAAACAACAGCGGAATCAAACACGTTACGGTACTTGAAGAAGCACATAATCTGCTGAAAAACACATCGGGCAGTGAGTCAGAGCTCATTGGCAAGTCTGTTGAGATGCTGACCAATACCATTGCCGAGATCCGCACATACGGAGAAGGATTCATTATCGTGGACCAGTCTCCCTCCTCCGTAGATATCGCGGCAATCAAGAATACCAATACCAAGATTGTACTGCGAACACCTGAAGCCAACGACAGAGAGGCAGTCGGCCGCTCAATGGGTCTGACTCCTAATCAGGTTAATGAAATAGCGAAGCTGCCCAGCGGTGTCGCCGTTATTTACCAGAATGACTGGGTGAACCCGGTTCTTGCAATGGTAGATAAGGCAAATGTTACTGAAATACCTTACATTAATGAGGAGCCGATTCCGATTAAAAGCCTCAGAGAATCGCGATCTGAAGTAATCAGAGCGATAATGGAGCCGTGGATTCCCGGTGAGCAGATTGAGTTTACAGAGTTGGCAAGAGCTCTGAACAGTCTTGAAGTAACGAGATCGAATCGAAAACTGCTGGCCGTGATGCTTTGCACATATAGAAATCATAACGGCCATATGCTTTGGAGTGAAAACTCTCTGGGAATTCTGAAAGAATTACTTTTTGATATTCTGAATATTTCCCAAAAGACTTTTGGAGATGCAATACAATCCGGAAGCCCGGATACGCTGCGGCGGATTGTTATATCCAGGACGACAGGATTTGTGATCGATGAGATTGATGAGATATGCCATATTCTCACGGCGGAGGTTTAATTATGGGACTGGAGATGAGTCATACACTCGACTCAATACATGATGGGACAAAGGAAATCGCAGAGACAGCACATGTTAAAACCAGGGAATTTCATGAAAACTATGTTTCTAAAGTGCTGCCGGATTGCGGAAAATATGGGGATGCAGCAAAATTTGTGGCTGAGATGGCTCCCGGTGTAGCTGAATATAATGCAATCAGAGAGGGAAACTGGCAGGAATTTGCAATTACCGCAGGAATAGATGTGGCGTCAATTGCTGCAGGAGCCTTATCGATGGGAACCGGTTACGGTGCTGTTAAAGGTGGATCTGTGGCCGCAAGAGCAGGCGTCAAAATGGCGGCAAAGGAAGTCGCGGAAGCGGGCGCCAAAAAGGCCGTAAAAGAAGTCGCAGAAGCTGGCGCTAAAAAAGCCGTAAAAGAAGTCGCGGAAGCAGGAGCGAAAAAGGCAGCTCAGGAAGTAGTCGAAGCCGGAGCCAAAAAGGCAGTTCAGGAAGTTGCGGAAGCCGGGACCAAAAAGGCAGTTCAGGAAATTGCGGAAACCGGAGCTAAAAAGGCTGCTCAAGAAGTGGTTGAGGCTGGCGCCGAGAAGGCGGCTAAGGAAGTTGCAGAGGCTGGAGCCGAGAAAGCGGCAAAGGAATTGGCCGAAGAAGGAACCGAAAAGCTTGCAAAAGAGACTGCAGAACAAGCAGCCGTAAAAGGCGTCAAAGAAGTCGGCGAGAGCATGGATAAAAAACTGTTTCCTGAGTCTCTGAAGGAGGTGGAAAAATTCACTAACAGAGAGATTAAACCTGTACAGATGGAAAAGCTGCAGAAAGCATTGAAGGAACAGGAATTTGTAAAGCAGACTCCAGAAAAAAGTAAACTGCACAGAAAGCTTTTTGATAATGCTAAAGACAAGCTCATTGATGAATGGGAAAAGAACACCGGTGATAAATGGCCTGTGTATGTAGAGGACGTTTTTAATGAAGCTGGTGAAGTAATTAGACAAGCTGGACAGCGTTTTGATGCGCATCACTTAATTGAATCCAGCTTTGGTGGACCAAATGCATGGTGGAACTTACATCCGGCGGCATTTCCTTATGAACATCAGTTGGGAATCCATGGCATTAACAGTGTTACAAGCTTAGTATTTTAGGGCAGGTGATAGAATATGTTTGAATCGATAAAAAACAATCCCAATAATACATTTTATCCTGTAAATCCAGATGCAATCCATAAAGCGGAATCCGACATGGGAATTATTATTCCAGATGTGTTGACTCAATTCTACTTAAGTGTCGGGTATGGGTTTTTGGAGACTCGCAAGCATAATATAAATCGCATAATGGGACCCAACAGTGTAGAAGAGTTTTTCCTGGGGACAGGCCAGTTTCAGAATTCAGATGAAGTGGAAATATTCAGCCACTATACAAATGACAAGTTGGTTTTCTTCGAAGTACACGAATCTTTATTTTTATCAATGGGCATTACTAAAAAGAATAAAGGGAACATTTATTATTATGATGAAATGATTGCCGAAGATCTAAAGGAGTTTTTTGAAAAGTATCTCGAGAATGAGGGTTACTTTTTGAATTAAATAATCCATATTCCCTATACCCGATGTGTCTTATCGCCTGCAAGCAGCTCACATCAGCCTGCCAGGAGACCGTCATAACCTATAAGCAGTAAAGAATATTCATTCATATACCGAACTGAGAAAATATTCCGGTTCCGACTACATCTGAGTTTCAGAAGGAATATATTCTCGCAAGGGGGTGTATGTCCCCGCCCTGTCTTTTCAGCAGGAACCGGAGCTTGGTGAGGGCGGGAACTCAGCAGAGATCAGTTAATATCCCCTGGAGGACCTGCTTGACCGCTTCATGGTGCAGAGGGCAGTACATATTCTGATGATGACTTTTGAGGATTCTGATTGAAAACCGGACCGCGCATTCTTTTGAAGTTTTTTGTACCTTTACTATTAAATAAGAAAGGCAGTTGCTGACAAGCAATACACACATAATAATATTGACATAAAACCGGAAAGGATATCATCCGGTTTTAGAGTAAAGGGAAAAAACTCAGAAGAGAACAAGCATTTCGCAGGAAGGTTCGGATATGAAATTTGATCATATTGAGAAAACACAGGCAAAAGTAGAACACTTTGGCCTCGGGGAAAAACAGAAATATCTTCATAGTGAATTGGAAAACAGAATCGGTGCCTTAGAAGAAAATGCACTGAGCGTTGACGAAAGAACCAGAGAGATTACTGACAGCATTTCAAAGTGGCTGTCAGACGGTGAGTCAAGGATTGATTTCGATGAATCAAAGATTCCTGAAGCCATTGAGATCATAGACAGAATGATTTACGGGGATGATGTTCAGGGAATACATACACTTGGCCTTGAGGAAATATCCGGAGGCAGGATAAACGAAGAATTCAGAAATGCCAATGTACGCCAGCAGGCCGGCCTGGCTGCTGAAGTGATCGGAACCGCAAAAGACAACATGCTCAGCCTGGTCAACGACACCGGCATAAAAACTTTCCGGGCGGATGACAAACCGTACCTGTATGACAAAAACGATCCATATGTAGACAAGGTGACCTTTGACTCTGAGGGAAAACGCCTGGAGAGGATTCAGGTCAGATTTATAGGACATGACGGTGAGTCCTGTCTTCGGAAGTTGAACACTCCCGCCATGGACAAATATCTCTACAGCGATGAAGTGGACAAGATAGAGATCCCTGCTGATTTCTATGATGAAATCCGGACCGGTAAGCTCATTGAAAAAAGACTTGAGAGCCTGGACAGACAGATCGAGAGAGTCAAAGAACTTAGAAAGCGTGGAGCTGCTGAAACGATCTGGGAGCAGATGGATCGCCTTAAGAAAATCAATGCCATGCTCAAGCGCAGCTCAGTGACCCTGCAGGATGCCATTAATGCCCGTCTGAATCCCAGTGAATATATCCATAGCATTATAAAAGAAAAGACAAATATAAGTCAAAACATCAGTGCATACGTAAAAATATAATAAGACGAACAAAAGCCGAAACATAAGTGCACACACAAGATGAGATAAAAATTGCAGATATCGAGGTTGGCAGTAATCGTCAAATATCGTTATTGAAAGGAATGCCGAATGTACAGCGGACGTATTGTAAGAGTCACAAACCTGCGCAGGCACAATAACGCCGACAGGCTGCAGTGTACTGAGATCTGTGGATATAATATTATCGTGGACGATACCTGCAAAATCGGAGAGCTTCTGGTCTTTTTTCCGGTCGGAGGCGAGCTGAGTGAGGAATTCGCCAGGGACAATCACCTCAAAAGACGTGTTACTGCCGTCAGAATACGGGGTGAGATTTCCGAGGGCCTTGCGCTGCCGCTCGAGGTGCTGGAAAAGTACACAGATATTCATTCCCTCAAAGACGGCGATACGATCTCAACTTTAAATGGCCATAAAATCTGCAGCATGTACTATCTTGAGAGAATGGATGTTGACGTAAAGGACGGGAAAAGCATTCTGCTCAGCTATAGTGACACGGGAAATTCGCCGGAAAAAGTATATATCCCATGGGGAGTAGAGATTATATGCCTGTCATTTGGAGAGGTGATCCGGCCGCCGGATGGCGGGCAGACCCATGCGCCTGTCATCTGGCGGGACCATCCGGGCGCCGGATGGAGGGATGATCCGGGCACCGGATGGTGGACAGACCCATGCGCCTGTTACCTGGCGGGATCACCCAGGTGCCAGACACGCTCGTTGTACTCGCGAGCCGTCCTCATGGACGAGAAGAAGCCGGATCTGGCGATGTTGATCAGGGACATTTTGTACCAGGAGTCTTTATCCTCGTATGCGCGGAAGGCGGCTTCCTTTGCCTGGACGTAGGACTTGAAATCCAGGAGGCACTTGTAGGTGTCTTCCGTGGTCAGTCTGCGATGAATGCGCTCAAGGATGACGCTGTCGCCGATTCTGCGCATTGCGTCACTGACGATGAAGTCGACGACGCGGCGGATTTCAGGGTCTGAATAGTAGTCATAAGGGTGGTAGGAGCCGCTTCTGTTGAGGTCGGCGGCGGTCTTTGCGTCTATGCCGAACGTGAAGATGTTGTCCGGGCCGACAAGATCGCCGATTTCGATGTTGGCTCCGTCGCGTGTGCCGAGGGTAATGGCACCATTGCACATAAGCTTACAGTTGCTCGTACCGGATGCTTCTGTTCCTGCGTAGCTGATCTGCTCGGAGATGTCTGCTGCGGGCAGGATTTTTTCCGCCATGGACACATTGTAGTTGTCGGGCATGATGACCCTGAACCAGGGGCTGATTGCGGGGCTTTTTGTCAGTTCCTGCAGGCAGAGGGCCAGGTGGAAGACGTCGTTGGCGGCTTCATAAGTGGGGTAGGCCTTGCCGGCGATCAGGTTCACGATAGGGGTGGCGGGAAGGCGGCCCTGCAGGATTTCCTGGATCTTCCAGATGGCATAAAGACAGTTCAGATCCTGACGCTTATAAGCATGGCCGCGTTTTGCCTGAACTGTCAGGATGGCCTTGGGATTCATGACCAGGCCTTTCTCTTCTTCCAGCCAGGCAGCCAGGGCCTCCTTGTTATCCTCCTTGATGGATTCAAGGTCAGCGTGGACAGCAGTGTCGTCCTGATATCTGAGAAGTTTCTCAAGAAGAGAGGGCTTCGCGACTACATCGCCCCCAGTCAGCCTGCCCACATACCATGCCAGCTCCGGGTTGGCGTGCCTCAGCCAGCGGCCGAAGTCGATTCCGTTTGTGACATTGGTGAACTTGTCCGGGTATGCCGCCGCCATATCCGAAAAAACGTCTTTTTTAAGGATGCCGGTGTGGATTTCAGCTACTCCGTTCACGGAATAGCTGAAGTGGCAGGCGAGGTTGGCCATGTTCACGACATCGCCTTCCAGCACAGGACCTGCGGTGATGCCCTTTTCCCTGACATGTCGGTCCAGTCTGGTGATCATATCCGCAATCCTGGGGGAGACTGCGCGGATCCTGGAGAGGGGCACCCTGGGGAGGGCCTCTGGAAGGATGGTGTGGTTAGTGTAGACAAACAGCTTTTTTACAAGCTCGATGCTCTTCTCCTCGGACATGCCCCTGTCCATAAGCTGGCAGACCATTTCCGGGATGCACAGGGCGGGATGGGTATCGTTGAGGTGGATCACCGCATGCTCTGCGATGGAGTCGATGCTGCCGTAGGTCTTTTCAACGTCTTCAAGTATATGTCTGATCGAGCTGGCGGAGAGGAAGTATTCCTGACCTGTGCGGAGGAACCTGCCTTCTTCATTACTGTCATCGGGATAGAGAAAAAGGGTGAGAGCGGGGATGGGATCGGACATGTCCATTCGGATTCCGTCCCTGATGACTGCGTCACTTGCCAGTCCGGTATCAAAAAGGACGAGTGAATTAGTCTTGTCTGTATTGTATCCGGTTACGGTGATAACATTTTCTTCCGGGCGGATCTTCCTGCCGCAGAGCTCAACCTCGTAGTCCGCCTGGCGGGTGTTGACTGCTTTTCCGTACAGATCCCAGGGGTCGGGCTCAAATGTCTGCTTTTTGTCCCTGAAGACCTGCTTGCCCAGTCCGTAGTGGTAGTGGAGGCTCAGGCATTCCATGGAATAACCGAGGGATGTCGCGCCTTCGTGAATGCAGGGGCCAAGCCTTCCGAGGCCGCCGTTGCCCAGGGAGGGGTCGGTTTCCATCTCCTCAAGGTTTTCGATGGAGTATCTCATGCGCCTCAGAACGATGTTGATGGCCGAAAGAAGGCCGAGGTTGAGAAGGTTGTTGCCCAGAAGGCGCCCGGGAAGAATCTCGATGGTCACGTAATAAACCTTCCTGCCGCTCGTGATTTCCCCATATTTTTCAAGGGCAGACACCTTCTTCAGGGACCAGGCCCAGATGGTGGAGTAAATCTGATCCGCAGAGGCATTTTCCAAAGTTGCTTCCTCTCCGTAAAGGTTCTTCAGATCACGGGAGAGTTCTTCATAGATCATCTTAGTGTTAGTGTTTTTCATAGCTGGTCTCCCTAAACATGTTCTATTTTTTACTTGCTGATTATTTGCCACATCCTTTTTGTCACATCCGTTAATGATTTCTTTGTGTCCTGCCTTACTTCCGCAATAGATTTTGCTGCTGCCCTGTTGATCACCTCGAAAAGCTTTTCTTGCTGTTGTCCTGCTGATCACCTCGAAAAGTTTTGGGACATCGGACAGGCGCCGCGGCAGATCTGCCATCCGGAGTCTCTCATCTATCGGGTGATGTCCTTGTTGTGTAGTGATTGTAGCAGATATTCAGACTATGTCAATCGGACGCATGTTCGAAATTCAATAATATATTGAACAAAGAGATAAAAACATCAAAAAATAGAGGAAAAGTACTTGTCTTTTGGTGTGAATACGACTATGATATTGATACAGTCAATTTCGAAGCGGAATGTGGATTTTCGACTTGTCGGTCTCTAATGTGGCTTTCAGTGGTGAAAAGTCTGCTGTGACACTCATTTTTCCTGCTTTTCAGTACTCTGACAGGCTGTATATGGGTGGTTTAACATCACAAATCCGGCAGCAGCAGGGCACACCACGGATTACTGCGGATCAAAGCAGATCATTGCAGGTCACTGCAGGCTGCTGTCTGAAGCTGAAACAAAGAAGCCGGGAAGTTGAACGGTTCAACACGAAACAACCATTTTTTTACGCGGAACCCGGCTTCCGTCATGTTCCTAATAGAAAGGAGGTTCAACTGAACATGAAGAACAAAAACATTCCTGCCGGGCAGGCAGATCCTTCTGACCCTGCCGGCAAAGAGGTCTCAGTTAAATCCTCTGAGATCACGAAAAATTCCGAGTGGATAAAAAAAGTAAACAAAAAGAGGGAAGAATTTGGGAGAAACTCTGAGAGGTATGAAGCAGGCATGGGGTTCCTGCTCAGGTATAAAAGCCAGGACACCCCGCTGAGCGATGATCTGAAATATCTCTTTACGGCATGCAAGGGACAGCCGATTCAGGATGTACTGTATAACACTGGTATTTACGAGCTGCCTGTTGAGAACTGGACGGCTCTTTCCAGACAGGAACGTTATGACCTGCTGTTTAAATGCGGAGCTGAATTATACCATTATCAGAGAATGCTCAATAAATGCATCGGCAGGACATACTACAACTCCGCGGTAAAAGACACAGCTCTCCTTGAGCACATTCAGGAAGAAATCTGCGTCCGCTTTCCTTTCATGGAAGAGGAGGATTTCCGCCGGATGCAGGAGGACCGCATAGATTATACAGAGAGCACTTTCAGCTTATATAAAAGAATTTATCTGGACAGCTATGACTTGGAAAAGGGGTATCAGAACAGCCCGACTGATCTGTTCGCCAACGGGGTGCAGTGGCACTTCCAGATACACAAGCAGAGGGAGGATCACTTTATCAAAGATGAAAAATCCTTCTGGCTTTCCCTTACAGGCAAGAGAACCAAGGGTAAAGGGACCCTCTTCACCCAGGCCATGAGAGATTCTTATGGCAGGCGGCTGTATCCGACAAAGGACGATCTCTTCGTGTTTGCCATCGCAGTCGGGCTCTCCTATGAGGAATATCAGGAACTCGTGCAGAAGGCTGTCCGGGACTGCGGAGACCCCATGCGCTATGCCTACAATAAGACAAGCGTCAGAGATGCTCTGGTTCTGTCCGTGATCCGTGATATCGGCGGCTGGTATGAGCGGACCATTGAGGATGTGCGCCTCTCCGGAGAATATTCTTCCCTCAAGGTCGTAAATCAGAAAAGCATTTATTTTTCCATGGAAGTCTTATTCCGTGTGGACAAAATGCTTTGGACCAACCTTTACCACAGGGGACAGACGCCCCCGGTCGAATCCCTCCTCTACCACAACTTCCTGCTGGACCGCAAAGATCTGCTGTACTCCGGAAGATATAAAGAGTGGTGCGCAGACCATGACTTCGATCAGATCATCGAATTCCAGGAAAGCGTAAAAAAGGAACTCCGTGAGGAGAGAAAGAAAGAGCTGATCGGGAACGCCTGATGTTGCTGATCTGTATAAACCCACCTGAAACTCGAGGTGTTTTTCGCGGCAAAGCCAGACTTTGTTTTTGCGGAAAACACCTCGAGTTGTGCTGTGCGCAGCGCGCATGTTGCCGAGTGCCCTGTGCGCAGCAAAGCGTATTGACAGTGCCAAACAATATGTTATCGCCGCGCGCAGGGGTAACTGTATACGCCCTTTGAGGGGGCGTTTACAGTTACTGTTTGAGTCTTCAAGGCGCAAAGCACATTTTTTACTATGGGAAGTTTTGGCAAGATGAGCTATAATGGCAGATATCGCAGCCGCAGGGAATGCTGAATCAACAGCAAACAGGAAGGAATCTGCAGCGTGTGCATTTCTGAGAGGATGTATATACATTCCTGAGAGGATGTGTGCTATTATATGCGACGGAGTTCCGGAAGCACTGTCTTTAAGAGGTGAAGATGATTATTTCTGAAAACACACTGATCGGAAAGCTGAAGAGACTTATCAGTAGAAGCGTCATACTCCAGAGCATTTTGTTCTCTGTATTTGCGTTTTTGGTGTTTTTAGCTCTGTGGAATCAGGATGTATGGACTCATGATGAGCCCGAGATGTTTATAAAAGGGCAGCAGATTATGCGTGGGGGTCTTCTGTATAAAGATGTAGATTCCCAGCATATGCCTTTGATGTACCATTTATCTGCCGTTTTTGCCCGTATGGGATTTTCCGGGATGGCCGGATTCAGGGCCGCTTTTTTTGCCTTGTTTGCCTTGCTGCTGGGAATCATGTACCTGCAATACAGCTCTTTTATGGGAAAGCGGACATTCTATGTTTCCTTGATCGCCTATGTGAGCATAAGTATAACCGTATGGCATGGCACATGTGTTCTGAGTGACCAGCTGCAGGGAATAGGTATGGCCATTCTTTTTATGCAGCTTCTGTGCTATGAGAAGGAAAAAAAGTGGACAGCCGGAAGCTGCATCTGCTGCTCGCTTGCCGCCTTTATTTCCTTCGGTTCAGCCTTCGTTTCTGTTTTTGCGATTTTTGCTTTCTACGTCGGAATTGCATTGATCATTCTCAGTGAAGAGAAGACCTTAAAAGCCGCAGTGAAAAGGGGAGCTGTGGATGCAGGCAGGATGGCCCTGGCTATGGCCCTCCCTTTTGTAGACTATCTATTATACTTTTTCAGGACACATACTGCCGGTGCCTTTTTCAAGTGGGCATATAGATTTAATACTGAAGTATACTCCAAATACATGGTCAATAATTACGGCAGCAGCATTCCAGGGGCCTTGTTCTATGGAATCAGCAACATTGCAAAAACCTTTGTAGTGGACAGTGTATCAACAACAGCCTTAATACATATCGCAGTGATCGCACTGTGCATGTTTTTCGTACTGGAAAAGTGGAAAGAAAACAGAATTCTGGCCATTTCAGTTGTTGTGTTTGTCATCGCATGCGCGACCCGCGATTGTTTTGGCTTTCATGGACTTCCGGTGATCTGGGTTTTCTCAGTCATGATCGGATCTGTATTTAATAAGTACTTTGATTCCTTAATGGAACGGATAAAGGGAAATACATTAAAACAGCTTGTTCTGGCAATTGCGGCTGTTACCTTCTGTGCAGGATATTTACAGGTCGCAAATCAGCTGTTTTCATTTTCTTTAAAGGAATCATACAATACCGGGTCAGAAGAGTATGCGTTAAAAATTCTCGGAGATGAATATGAGGAAGTGGGGTATTTTAATTTCGACCACGAACTCCTTTTAAAAGGTCATAAATTACCGGCCAATCCGAGTATGGCAGTGTACCCCTGGTTCTGGGAGTGGGAGCATGACAAAGTCATGAAATCCCTTCAGAAAAAAAAGCCTCGTATTTTCTGCTATCGGACAGGCCAGGAGGTCTGGGGATACAAAGTTTCAAAATGTTCTCCGGAAATAGAAGAGCTTCTCCGGACTGAATATACGGCACTGAATGATCTGGGATTTCCGGACCTGTATGTCCGCAATGATTACTTTTATGAAGCTGCGGCTGTTCTGGAAGGGGATAAGGTCTTTACTACATACAAAAACTTTGGAAACTGCGGCCAGTTAATAAAGGGGGATGTCATAAGCCAGCCCTTTATCGCTTACCGCGATACTGTAATTGATCGAATTGACCTTCTTTTGACTGACTTCAGCCGGGTTAATGACTGCCATCTTCAGGTATCGATTACAGATGTGGAAAGCGGAGAGACGACCAAACTGGGAGGTATCTCATGTGAAGGGGTAGTAAATAGTGCCTATAACAGGATAAATCTGAAAAGGTACAGCCTGGAAAAAGGAAAAGAATACAGAATCAATATCATCTCACAGGATGGAAGAGATGGAAATGCGGTTGCCTTATATCATGGGGACCGGGCTATGACAGAGACCTATCGGGAGACTGAGAGAGGCGTTGTGTATCCGCTGACTATTGCCATGAATGTGTATTGTGAGAAAGAGTTTCTTCCCGGCCAGGTCAGGTGAGGCTTTTTCTATGATGCTGTTTGACCTTAGTTGATTATGTTGTCTTGTCCTTAGGAGAGATGTAAAAGTGAACCGAATGAAGACCAATGTCAGTATCTTAAAATGCCTTACAATGTATGGAATTATTTTGTTCCACCATTTTAGTACAAGGATTCCCAACCGTTTTATTAAATTAACTGATGGGTTCAAATACGAATCCTATTATTATGATTATATAAACAACATACGTGGTGCTGTTTCAAAAGTATCTTTAATTATGGATTTCCTTTATGGTCATTTGGGTAATGGGGGGAATCTTATTTTCATGTTTATCACAGGATATTTTTTGTTCGGCAGGAAAATACCGTATTCTAAAAGGATACATACAGTTGGAAAAGTTTTGTTTGCTCTTTTTTTTAATGGAGTGATTTTGACATTTATATATTATTTTATGTTCAAGTTCTTTTACCCATCCAGCTTCAATGAAACATTTCGTCCTCTTTTTCAATTTCCCAATTGGATTAGCGGAGAAAACCAATGGTATCTGCAAGCGTACGGTATCTTTATTTTATTCGTGCTTCCGGTTTTAAAGTTGTTTGAGCCTTTGCTGAATAGAAAGACTCACTTATATCTATTTTTGACATTTGTTTTTATGAAGTTTTTGGCTTACACTGTGTACCTGCCTTATTGGTTAATATCAGATAAGCTGGTGGATTTTGTGATGTGCTACTATGGTGGAGGTTATATCGCAAACTATAAGAACAATATTAATTGGGAAAAAATCAGTATTCTGTTTTGTATATATATTGCTATATTTTTTTGGTACGATACCTATTGGAGATCGACGTGCTCGATATTGTTTGCTCCTTCAGAGTATTCATATATAGATGTGGTGTCGCCATTTATATGCTGCTTAACATACTCTTTTTTGCTTTTTCTTATTTTTGTTAATATAAATGTTGAATTTCATCCTCCTCTTGCCTTTATAGGAACAGCGTTTGATAAATTGGCCTCTTCAACAATGGATGTTTATATTTTTCAAAGCAAAATCATTAGTCTTTCTTTTACGCTCGCCGAAACATTTTGGTGGAATAACTGGTCGAGAAAAGGATTTCTGGTGTTCTCGATGATAGATAGTGTGATTATTTTCAGTATAGGATTTCTTATTAGTTTGGTACGACAAAAAGCTTATAAGTGTTTCGAATCTTCTTTGGCCAAATTTAGTTAGCAGCTTATATTCAGATAATATGAAAAGTGGTAAACAGTGGTCAATGTACATGACTTCATCTGTGAGTTTATAAAATGGTCAGGCATAAACTGCGAGGACTGGAGAAGTGGTAATGTCTGGAAGAGACGATTAAGAGAGGGCATAATTGACAAAAGTGAACAATCTTTTGAAAGCTGTTCTTGATGGCTTTGATAATAATAAGACTGTAAGAAGAGCAATTTTCATATTTCTTGTAATGACCCAGGTCCTGGTCATGCTGTATTGGATGCGTCAGAAATCCAACTATTTTATAGACGAGCTGTTTTCAATGGGATATGCGCATACATATACATTTGACTGGAAGCACAGAGGCTATATTAATGCGTCAGACGTCTGGAAGGAAGGGCAATGGATCCCGAATTCTCTGCTCAAGGATCAGATTGAAGTGTCGCCGGAGGACAGTCTGCTCAATAAGCCTCTTGGAACAGCGGTACCCATGTTATTGCTGCGGCGGACTTATCATGGAATACTCAATATTCTTATGTCTTCTTTTTCACCCGGGGCGGTTGGAAAAGTGCCGGGAATAGTCTTTAATATCATCATTTTTTGCCTGACCCAGATCGTCCTGTTCCGGATTTGCTATGATCTGACTGAAAACCATTGGGTTTCGCTGGCTGTACTGACTATGTATGGTTATTCACTCGCTGCCATTTCGTTTGTCATGTATATCCGCTTTTATTGCTTCGTGGTCCTGCTCTTTCTCCTGGCGCTGCGGGTCCATCAGTTGATCCGGAAAACAGACAGGCTTCCGCTGGCTTTTGCGGGAACGATAGTATCGTTGGTACTCCTGTTTTTTGCAATGAAGGACTCCGAATTAGTATTTGTACTTGGCGGCAGCCTGATCGCTGCCTTCATGCTGGATCTGATCCTCTGTCATCAATTCAGGAAGCTGCTGCTGTACTTTTTGACGATAGTACCATTGAGCATTGTGTATTTGATAAATAAAACACCCTTTATCGACATATTGCTTCATCCTTCCCAATACAGAAATGAAAAGGGCCCCGGGGGCTGGATGACCATGCATCTGCTGGATTGGACATGGCAGCAGAAAATTGAGCTGATTCTGAAACAAAATCAGTGGTTCATAGATTTGCTCTATGGGAATATCATTATTGCTGCAGCATTTTTCCTGATCATAGCTGTCCTGGTTCTGTCGCTGCTTATAAAGCGGGTCAGATCAAAGACTGGAAAAGAGAAGGAAGATGGCGGAGAGGACAGAGCCCTTTTACAGAGGAATGAACAGGATCAGGGGAGTCCGTTTGGATTCTATCTTGTTTTATTTATTGTAAGCACTGTCTATCTGATTTTTGGAGGCCTGACAGGTTTTGTCATAGTCCGTTACTACTCTTTTCTTTTCCCTGTCATTACCATACTGCTGTGGGCAGGAATATATAAGATGACAGAGGTCCTGGGCTGCAGGAAAGGGATACTGAAACTGTGCGGCTTTTTGACCATAGCTGCGGTTGTCATTGGTTTTTTCCATCCGGAACATATAGAGTTTATTTATCCTGAAGACAGGGAGCTGATCGCTTCTCTGCAGGAAAGCGATATTCAGGATGCAGTGGTCTTGTGTATCGGGCATGAAAAAACGACACATGTTATCTATGACTGTGTGAATCTGATGGAAGACGATGCCAGGATTTATCCGGTCAGGGAAGGGGAGACGATGATCGACCCCAAACAATGCCCCCGGCGCTTTCTGATCTGGGCCTTGTCCGGACGCAATCTCTGGAAAAATACGGGGGATCTTTTAAAAAACGGCTGTACGATCTCCATGTATGGAAAAACGCATGCCTCGGATGTATATCTTGTGGAACTCTTTAGATGAAAGGGTCGGACTTGACGGCTTTTTAGATGAAAGGTTGGACGTGACGACTTTTTAGATGAATTGGTCGGACTTGACGAAAAGGAGCGTGCCTGTTCAGAACCTTGCCGGACTGAGCAGGCACGCCTGTATTTTTGTGGAAGCAGGGGTCCCGTTTACCTGTGCATCGGTTTCTGTTCACGCCTTATCGGGGCGTGAACAGCAGCTTGCGAAAATCGCATACCAATGCTTTTGAGCACGCGATCTTGAGCGCTCCGGCGCTCAAAAACACGTCGAATCCGGTGGGGGAGTGACTTGTAACCCATCAGCAGCCGCCTTTCTGCGTCCCCAATGATTCGCTTTACTCGATAGTTAAAATAGTGTATTATGTTGGCAATATATCCCAAAAAAAGCAAGTGGAGAGCAAAGGCAGAATGAAAATAGCGATTTTGATTAACGATACAACATATGCTTATAATCTGAGAAGAGAAATCATCCAGCGCTTTATTGAAGAGGGACATAAAGTCTATATCGTGGCGGAGATTCTCCTGTTTGAAAATAAACTGGAGGAAATGGGCTGCCAGCTGATCGGAGTGCAGATTGGAAGGCGGGGTACCAATCCTCTGTCTGATTTAGGCCTGCTGCTGACCTATCGGAAGATCCTGAAGAAGTTAAAGCCTGATGCTGTTCTTACTTATAATATAAAGCCGACTTCTTACGGGGGGATGGTCTGCTCCATGCTCCATATCCCTTACTATCCCAATATCACAGGTCTGGGGACTCCCATTGAGAATCCGGGGAGGATCCAGAAAGTGGCGATCGCCCTCTATAAGACCGGAGTCCGCAAGGCTGAATGCGTGTTTTTCCAGAATTCTGACAATCTGAAGTTTTTCCAGGAGCGCAGGATGCTGCTACCGGGTAGAAAATACAGACTGCTTCCGGGATCCGGAGTGAATCTCAAGACCTATCCTCTGCTTCCGTATCCGGAAGGTGAGAAGATACGGTTTCTTTTTGTTGCCAGGATTATGAAGGAGAAGGGGATCGATCTTTTCCTTGCGGCCGCGCGGCAGATCATGCAGGAGAGAGACGACTGCGAGTTCCATATCTGCGGAATGTGCGATGACCAGAAGTATATGGAGATCCTGAACAGCGAGCAGGAAAAAGGTATCATTGTTTATCACGGGCAGCAGAAAGATATGCTCCCCCATTACCAGAGCTGTAGCTGCCTGCTTTATCCGTCCTACTATCCGGAGGGCATGAGCAATGTCCTTCTGGAGGCGGCCGCCAGCGGACGTCCCCTGATCGTGGCCGACCGCAGCGGATGCAGAGAGATCGTCGATAATGAAGAGACCGGTTATATTGTGCCCGTTAACGATGAAAAGGCGACGATCGAGGCTGCACAGAGATTTTTGCAGCTCTCCCCTGAAGAGAGGAAGGAAATGGGCATCAGGGGAAGAAAAAAGGTGGAGAGGGAGTTTGACCGCGAACTTGTCGTCGATGCATACATGGAAGAGGTATGCGGGGTCGGCACTGCGGAAAACCGGAGTTCAGAAAAGGTGTAAACTGCATGGAATTCTTTCTACTGGGGTTATTGGTCTGTGTTACCATAGCGAACCGTCTTCTGTTTAAGAAGAGAATGACCTCTTTTACGCTCATTATGGGCCCCTATATTGTGATCTCCCTGCTCAATAATTTTGTGGCAGTGAATTTCGGATTTTACAGGATCACGGACAACACTCTGTTTATGGTCCTGATCGGCTGCTTCACGTTTTTTGTCGGAAACTGTGTGGTCTACTCGGCTTATTCGGGCAGAAGACTTGTGATAAAGGATACTATTCCCGGGGAGCGGGAGGATATTCTGTCGATCCCAAGGGTCAAATGGTATGTCTCTGCAGTGCTGGCAGCCAGGATCCTGCAGCTGGTCCTTCTGTTTTTGAAAAACGGGCTTGAAGCCATGATCATCAATGACTTTGAACTGATGCTCACACGCGGAGCGATGGGACATCTGATGATCTCCGTCTTTCCCCTGATCCCGGTCCTCTTTTACCACTGGGTGCTCGATAAGAAAGACGTTTACTGCCTCCTGCTCACTGCCATCTATTTTATACTCGCCTTTGTGGAGACAGAAAAGGCTCAGGTCCTGACGATCACGATCGCGGTCTTTCTGTATTGTACCTTCAAGAACAGGAGAAATCTGATCAAGGGCGGCGTGATCGTCGCAGCAATGATCGCCGTGCTGTTTATCGGCAATTACGCGTCCAAATTCATACTGCAGGGTTATTTTGACAAAATCGGGGCGGAATACTATACCTACCGCCTGTGGAATTATATAGCCGGCAGCCTGATCAATTCGCGCGCTGTCACGGATATGTTCGCGATGATCAGGGTAAACGGCTTCGATTACCTGGCAGATGTTTTTCTGGCCCTGCCAAACCTCTTTATCAAGGGCCTGACAGGGATGGAGATCGGGCCGGATGTGAGGGTGGAAATCCCCTATATCAGCGATTTTATGGCTGTTACCATCTATGAGACCGGACGAAAAGCCCAGAAGGGCAACGTGATCTCTACCATGACCTATATTTTCGGCAACGGGAACTGGGCCGCCTTCGTTGCGGTGATGATCATCTGGGGCATCATATCAGAATATATACTGATGCGAATGTACACAGACGGAAGAGATGTCAGTCTGATCGGCTGCTGCTGTTACATGGCTTTCAGCATGGTCTCTTTTTTCGGGACCTATTATACATCGGCTTCATTCACGGAGCGCCTGATCTACTGTCTGATCTGGGGTGTCCTCTTCAGTAAAAAACTGCGATTCCGATTCAATGGGGGATCATCATGAGAATATGTTTCGTCACACACGCTTCAAATTACCACTCCAAGAAATGGGCCGGATGGTTCGTGTCAAGGGGACACGAGGTACATGTCATTTCCTTTGCTTATGAAGACATTCCGGGAGCCACTGTCCATTCACTGGCCAGTAAGGTGAAGACCAATGACAGCGATCTGAAAAAGCTGGGCTATCTGGCGCAGGCGGGCAGATTGAGGAAGCTGATCAGGGAGATCAAGCCGGATATCGTAAATGTCCACTATGCTTCCAGCTACGGGACCCTGGCTGCCCTCTCCGGGATCAGGGGCTATATCCTCTCTGTCTGGGGACTTGATGTCTATGAGTTCCCGCGCAAGAGTATCATTCACAGGGAGGCTCTCAAGTTCAGCCTTGCCAGGGCCAGGTATCTGTTTTCCACAAGCCGGGCCATGGCCAGGGAATCCTCCCGCTATACCAGGAAAAAATTCATGATCACTCCCTTCGGGGTGGATATGGGGCTCTTCAATCCCGACAAGAGGACCAGGCAGGCTGATGACGCAGACTTTGTCATCGGCACGGTCAAATCCCTGACCCCCAAATATGGCATAGATGTCCTTCTCAAAGCGGCCGCGATCGTGGCGGAAAAGAGGCCGGATATCAGGCTGAAGGTGAGGATCGCCGGAAAGGGCCCCCGCGAAGAGGAGTACAAAGAGCTGGGCAGAACTCTGGGGATCGATGACATTACGACCTGGCTGGGATTTATTCCCCAGGAGGACGCCGCCAGAGAGTGGGCAAATATGGATATTGCCCTGGTCCCGTCTGTGGATGAGTCGGAGTCCTTCGGAGTTTCGGCCGTGGAGGCCCAGGCCTGCGGCACTCCCGTTGTGATCTCGGATATTCCGGGCCTGATGGAGGCCACAAAACCCGGTTATTCCAGCCTTGTAGTAAAGCGAAACAGTGGGGAAGAGCTGGCCGGGGCGATCATAGACCTCTATGATTCTCCCCAGGAGAGGGCCAGACTGGCGGAAAACGGCCGCGCTTTTGTGAAGAAGCACTATGACCTGGATGATTGTTTTGAAAAGATAGAAAAGTTTTTCCTGAAAAAATGCGGTCAGGAAGAAAGAACTGCAGGGCAGGATCAATGAATTATATTTTGATGGAATACGCGGACAAAAATAATTTTACGGCAGGAAGCAAGGCACGCGATGACGCGGCGGAGATCATCAAAAAGAGCGGCGCCGAGTTTATTCCTCTGTTCCAGGCAAAATCGGGACATTCCAGGATCCTGCTTTCTATCGTGAAAAACTGCGTCAGTCTTGTATCCAGGCTGAAAGAGGGCGACCATGTTTTTATCCAGTACCCTTATAATCCACAGATCGTGAACAGGGTGCTGATCGGCTTTCTGGCAGCGGGAGTCCGCAGGAAAAGAGCTGAGCTTTGCATCCTCCTGCACGACATCAATTCATTCCGCTTTACGGATAATGCGGAGAGAAGCAGGAAGCTGAAGGAAGAGGCGGCTCTTCTGGGAAAGGCCCAGCATGTCATTGCGCATAATACCAGAATGATCAAACTCTTCCGCAAGTTCGGCTGCAAAGCCAGCCTGCATAATCTGGAGATGTTTGACTATCTGTATGAGGGACCGGAGGCCGAAGTGTCTTATTCCGAAGTTCCGAGGGTCATTATCGCGGGAAATCTCCTCTTTTCCAAGTGCGGTTATATTTACGAACTGCCGGAGGAGGGTGTGGAATTTGCCCTCTATGGAGTGAATTTTGAAGAGGAGCGTCTGAAAAACCAGAACGTGGTCTATGAGGGGGCATTTCCCCCTGATGATCTGATCCCTCACCTGAAGGGGACTTACGGACTGGTATGGGACGGACCTTCTCCCGAAACCTGCGCGGGCAATTTCGGGACCTACCTGAAATATAATGACCCGCATAAGTTCTCCCTGTATGTTGCGGCCGGAATCCCTGTCATCGTATGGGAGAAATCGGCTCTGGCCACGGTAGTCAAAGAGCGCGGGATCGGTCTTGTGATCGGGAGCCTGTCGGAGATCTCCGAAAAAGCAGCGTCCGTGACAGAGCAGGATTATCAGCAGATGAGAGACAATGTCCGGCAGATGAGACAGAAGATTACAGCAGGTGGACAGCTGGCAGGTGTGGTGACGCAGATCTGCGGTGAAGACGGCGTCTGACCGGAACAGGACAGACTGCGGGGAAAGGCTTACCCGAAAGCTTACCCGCAGGTCGGAGGAAATGGGATGGCTTTGATTTTTACAATAGGATGTATTCTGCTGACAGGCCTTTCCTGTCTGACCGCGCGCAGGGTCCTGAATGTTGTCGCCATTCTGATCATTCCCTACGCATTGCTGGTTCCTGTCAATAACTATATGATGGTGAGGTTCGGCTTCTACCCGATCAACGATGAAGTACTCTGGATGCTTCTGGGAGCATTTATCTGTTTTTTCCTGGGATCTGCGGCAGTGGACAGCTTTTTCTCACGCAGGCAGATACCGGGGGAGATGGAACTCCTGAAAGGCAGGGACGGGATCTCGGAGATAAACTGGGACGCGATGTTTTTCTATGCCTGCGCCGTTGCTCTGATCACCTTTCTGCGCCTGGCCCTTTTCGTGCGGGGGCACGGCATGTCGGCTGTGGGCGAGGAGGCGTTTTCGGGCTATCTGACTTCGGGGATGGCGGGACATATTTTTCTCTCCAGTGCCCCCCTGATCCCGGTCATGTTTTACTACTGGCTGAAGAATCCGGGGAGGATTCGCTTCCTGCTCGCCGTTCTGTGCCTGACCGGACTCTTCTTTATGACCATGATCAAGTACCACGTGATCAGCATCGCGATCGCCACTTATTTTCTGGCGGCCGTGGAGGACAAAAAATACCTGAAGACAGGCGGGATTCTCCTGGCAGCGGGAGGCGTCGGCGTGTTTTTGATGAATTATTTTTTCTCCTTCCTGGTCCGGGGTGTCGCCGGTAATATCGACAATTCCTTCTATATGAACCACTTCTGGAATTATGCGGCAGGATCGCTTGTCTATGACAACCGGATCTTTATCAACGGGATCCGGACGGATGTCAGCATTTTCTATAAGCTTGGTTCCTTTGTCGCCGCCCCGGTCAACCTCTTTCTGGTGGGACTGTTCGGCTTTCGGCTGTTTCCCCACGAGACCCAGCGGCATTATCTGGTGGCGGACAACGGGGAAAAGGGAAATGTCATCGACGCGATCGGATATCTGTTCCCTTCCAAAGGCAGTGTGGTGGATATTCTGATATTCGGAATCGTTATTCTGCTGCTTGGGGCTCTGTTTTCCTGGATCTTCCACTCTATGTACATGAAGAGCGTCAGAGAAAACAGGCTGCCGGTCATGCTTGCCTTTTTCATGACCTATTTTGTGTTTTTATCATTTTTCGGGACTTTTTACATCAACCTTGTTCCCTATGAGATCCTGTTCTGGTGCGGGGTTATGATGTTTGTATTCGACAAGAGAAATATTTTCATTGCGTGAGCTGTCTGCCCGCAGAGAACGGCACTGCAGGCGGATGCCTGACAGCGGTGCTGATACGGGGACATGCCTGCTGCGCGCCCCGGCCGCGGCGCTTAGATCAGACATGACCGCCGCCCTGATGGAGGAAAAAGATGATTGGTATTCTGACATTTCATGGATCACATAATTATGGCTCTGTGCTGCAGGCATACGCCACCCAGACCGCATTGAAGCAGCTGGGGCAGGAGAGTCAGATCATCAATTTCCGCATGCAGTCTCAGAAGGAGTACTATTCACTGTATACGGCAAAGTACGGCTTCCCGATCATGGCCCAGGAGATGGTCATGATCCCCCTCCATATGAAGAGAAGGGAAAGAGGCCGCAAATTTGAGCACTTCATTCACAAATATCTGGTCTTGTCCGGAGAGGAGATGAAGGACAGGAATGAACTGCAGAAGGTCCGGTCCTGCTATGATCTCTATCTGACCGGAAGCGACCAGATCTGGTCCAACCGGATCCCGGAACTTGTACATTCCAGGGAGGACTTTACCGGAGTCTATTTCCTGGATTTTGTAGATGATGACCGCCGCAGGATCGCGTATGCTTCCAGTGTCGGGGAGATAACCCGTGAGGAGCTTTCCGCCAAAAAAGATCTCCTGATGAAGTTTGACGCGATCTCTACCAGAGAGCAGTACGGAGTCGAACTCCTTGAGGACATCACCGGAAAACAGGTGGAGCTGGTCCTGGATCCGACATTTTTGCTTGACAGGAAGGGCTGGAAGAAGCTCATAAAACCGGAGAGGCTGATCAAGGACAAGTATATTTTCCTCTATACCCTCCGCGGGCTGAAGCGGGGGAGCAAGTGGAGAAAGGCACTGAGCCGTTTCGCCAAAGAGCGGGGGCTGAAGTTTGTCGCGCTCTCTCCCTTTTTCCCTCTTGTGGGAAGCGGTGTTCAGAATGTCGTCAATGCCGGTCCCCTGGATTTCCTCAATCTGATCGAGAATGCGGAGCTGGTATTTACGGATTCTTTCCACGGGACAGCTTTTTCGATCAATCTCAATAAACCTTTCTACTCCTTTGTGGGAAAGAACACGGGTGATAACAGAAAAACCGGGATCATGAGAGCAATCGGGCTGGAAAGCCGCGGTCTGGAAACGATTGAAAGCGTCAGTGAGATCGATGATTATTCACTCGATTACACGGAAACGATCGGGCGCCTGGAGGAGCTCAGAAATAAGAGCAGGGAGTGGCTGAGAAAGGCCGCTGCCGGCGAGGATCCCACCGCGTAAGCAGTTTTCGGAAGTGTTTTCGGAATGGTTTTGTAAGGGCTTTCGGAACTTTTTTCGGAAGTGTTTTCGGAAGGGGTTTCGGAAAGGTTTTTCGGAAGGGGATTTCCGCAGGCTATCCTCACGCACCAGGGAGGGCGTGGACAGTAAAGACTGATCCCGCCGGAAGGCGGGGCTGCAGTCATTGTTGAGACTAAAAGATGGACGATAAATTTGGTGAACTTAAAAAAAATACGATTATAATCGCGGTATCAAATATCGGCAGCAGGGCGATCCTGTTCATGCTGGCGCCGCTCTACTCTTATTTTCTGTCAAAGAGTCAGTACGGCACCATGGACCTGATCACTACGACGGTCAGTCTTCTGGGACCGCTGTTCTGCCTCGATATCTATGAGGCCACATTCCGCTTTGCCAGTGACAGCGAGGAGGAAAAAAGGACAGTCTACTCATCCTCTATGGCGGTGTGCTTTCTGGGACTGGTGATGGGGCTTGTGGTGATCGCCGCAAGTATCGCGATTGGAAAGAACAGCAATCTGATTGTCTTCACAGTCCTCTTTACCGTGCTGACAGTATTGAACAATGTGATGTCGCAGTTCGCCCGCGGACAGGGGGCGATGAAGACATTTGCGCTTTCGGGAATAGTCAATGCCATTTTCCTGCTGGCTTCAAATGTCGTCTTTCTCTATTTCCTGCACATGGAACTGCGGGGATGGCTCCTGTCCTATTTCATCGCCAAGCTCATCACTTTCCTGTATCTGTTCTGGAGAACGGACTTTATTCACTGCTTTTCTGTTAAGTATGTAGACCAAAGCTGTATCCGAAGGATGCTCAAGTACTGTATCCCCCTCATGCCCACCGCGATCATGTGGTGGATCATGAACATGTCGGACAGATATATGCTGACATTCTTCCTGGGGACGGCTGTCACGGGAGTTTATGCGGTCGCGGGCAAGATCCCCAGTATACTGAGTGTCTTTGAGAATATTTTTTACCAGGCCTGGCAGACGACCGCGATCAAGTCCCTGATGGACAAAAACAGGGAGGCCCTCTATTCGGATGTGCTCGGAAAATACATCGAGGTGATAGCCCTGGGATGTGTGATGATCCTGATAGTCCTGCGGCCTTTCATTGAGTTTTTGTTCGCGGAGCCTTATCATCCGGCGGTCGGTCCGGCTCCCATCCTGGTCCTGTGTATCGCCATACACGCGGTCGCGGGCAATCTGGGCGCTCTTTATACAGTATTTAAGGTGACCAGAGGAGCACTGTTTACCTCCTTTGCCGGCGCGGTTGTGAATATAGGGCTGAATCTGATCTTCATCCCCCGCTACGGGATGGTCGGAGCGGCTCTGACGACTATTATCGGTTATATAGTTACACTGCTCCTGAGGTGGTTCGATATCAGGCGCTTTGTGAAGCTGAAACTGAATGCGGCCAGGATCGCTGTTGCCCTCCTGGTGCTGCTTGTGCAGTTTGCTCTGTACTACAATTCTTCAGCGTGGTCTTATCTGGTCCGTTGTCTGATCGCGGCCGTCTTTTTGTTCATGGAGCGCGGATTCCTGCTGTCCCTGCTCAGACGCAGATGATGAAGAGAGCCCCGGATCAGGTGTAGAAACAGATATTGAAACAGGTATTGAGTCAGGTATTAAAGTGATGAAAACATCTATTTGCGAAAAAATTCTCTGCACAGGCTGCGGAGCATGTTCCAATATATGCCCGGCAGGGTGCATTGAAATGAGAGAAGAAGAGGGAGGATTTATATATCCTGTCATTGATCAGACAAAATGCCTCGACTGCAATGCCTGTTCCCGGGTATGTCCTGTAAATACAGCTCCGTCTGTGAATGCGGCGGAATTTTATCTGGGCTGGCACAAGGATCCGGAGATCCTGGCAGCAAGCTCATCGGGCGGCCTCTTTTCGGCATTTGCCGACCTGTTCCTTGCTAAAGGAGGCGCGGTGGCCGGTGTCGATCTGGACTGCCGGACGGGGGAACTTCGCCACATCGTTGTGGAGAGACCTGAGGATCTGTATAAGCTTCGTAAGAGCAAGTATTATCAGAGCTTTACGGCGGATATATACAAGTCGGTCGGAAAACTGCTCAAAGAAGGAAGGTTCGTCCTGTTTTCGGGGACGGCCTGCCAGTGCGCGGCCCTGAAAAATTACCTGGGGAAGCGGGCTGAGGACGACCATCTCCTCATGATCGATGTGCTCTGCCACGGGGTGACCAGCAAAAAGATCGTCCGCTCCTATCTCAACGGGCGGGAGAATCATTACCGCAAAAAGATCGTCTCCTATTCGTTCCGGGTCAAGGGCAATGAAGGAGGCTGGCAGAATGGCGGCGGAACGCAGGTGAAGCTGGAATTTGCGGACGGATCGAGCGTGATTGAAAACAGGTTCCGTGACACCTTCTTTGTCGGCTTTAACCACAATCTGATCCTCAGAGAATCCTGCTACAGGTGTAGATTTACCGGCACAGACCGTGTTTCGGATATCACACTTGCGGACTTCTGGGGCATAACGACTGAGGAGGCACCGGAAGAACAGCTGCAGAAGGGAGTGTCTGCTTTTTCTGTCAATACAGAAAGAGGAAAGGCTGCCCTGGCTGAGGCGGAGGATGCAGTCTATTATCGTCAGACGGACCCTGAAAAGGTGGTGTCCAACAATCTGGCGTTCAACAGGCCGCAGAAGAGGCCTCCTGAGAGAGACCGCATTCTGAAGGAACTGGAAACAAATGACTATGACACAGTCATCCACAGACTTCGCAAAAAGTACTACAGAGGAATCCGGATCAAAGGAATCCTGGAAAAGGTCATCGGAAGCGGCCGTTACCAGCGGTTAAAGGACATGTATCACAGAAAATGATTCTGAAGGCCGTAAGGATTTCAGCGGTTAAAGGATATGTATCACAGAAAATGATCCTGAAGGCCGTAAAGATTTCATCCGGTCAGGATCCGCTGCTGAAGCAGTCTGAAATAATAGCTGAAAAAATAACAGCAATAATAACTGAAATAATAACTGGAATAAAAAACGTAGTAATAAAAAACGTAGTAAAAAAAAGAGAATGCTGATCAGGATGACTTTTCAGCAGCAGACAGGCAGGAATGGCCTGCGGGGAGCATTTGAATGAAAAAAACGGGAGATAAGGTCTTTGATATTCGGGATTATATGGCGGAGCTCTTCTATGCGTGGAAGCAGATTGCCCTGGCGACCATACTGATCGCCGCTGTGATTGTATGCTTCGGGACTTACAGAAACTGGAGACAGTCCAGGGAGGAGTCCCGGGTGGAACAGGAAAAAGGACAGTCGACTGCTGTCACTTCGACCCGCGCCGTGCTCAACGATGCACAGGCTGAGGAGGTAGAGGCCCTGTATCATCAGCTGATAGCCTACCAGAATTACAGGGACATTCTCCAGGAGGAACTCTCTTTACATTCAAAGACATATAACGGTCTGGACAAGTCCATGCCCCTCATGAAGTCCAGTTATAAAGTGACGGCAGCCATTGAAGGAGAGGAAAGGCTGTATACAGAGTTCTGCCTGAGTGAATCTGATTACGATTCTATTCAGAAGATCCTGCCGGACGTGGATTCCCCGGCAGATGTTCTGAGATATATCGAGTTTGAAACACTGTCCAGTTCAAGTCCTGAAATTATAAACGGACAGACTGATTCCGTGGAGCCTGTTTCTGAATACATTCTGAACGTCACAATTCTGGGGCCGGATAAAGACAGCTGTAACCGGATCTGGAAGACCATTGATTCTGCCCTGAAAAAAGAAAATAAGACATTAAAGAAAATTGATGCCCGTGCTGATCTTGACTATATCCAGAAGTCTTTCAGTTATAATAATTACACGGCTTTCGCTTCAGCCGGTCAGACCCTGTTCGACAATGTGCAGAAGGCTGATACGGTGGTTATAAATCTGAAAAATAACATTATTGATAAGCTTTCCGATGAGCAGAAAGAATATTTCAAGGCACTGCGGTATCCGGAGATCAATACTTCTGCCAAGTCTTCGAGTGGAAAAGCGAAGAGCCTGAAAGACTGTTTCAGCAAAAAGCAGCTTGTACTCGGAATCATTCTCGGACTGTTTTTTACCTGCGGGATACTTTTGCTGCAGTATCTGACAAACAGTGTGATCCATGTAAGGGAGGATCTGGAACTCACATATGGTCTTTACGTCCCGGCAGTCTTTTATAGCAGGACCTCCAAAAAGCGGCTGTTTTCCGGCATTATCAGAAAACTGAGGCGGGCGGATTCGGCATCCAGGGAAGTGAAGGCTGCTGTCGCTGCCGCCGACATAGACAGGATGGTCCGGAAATCGGATATAGATTCCCTGTATTTTCTCAGAATGACAGATGATAAGCAGGACAAACTCGTGGCTGAGACGATTGCCAAAGCAGTGGAGGAAGATACGTCAGGTACATGTAAGACCATCACGGGAAGCCCAGTGGGAAGCACAGAGGAAATGAAAAGATTTCTCGGGCAGGACAATGTGGTTCTGCTGGTCCACGCCAGGAAAACCGCAAGAGCTGACCTGGAAAGCATTCTGAAGCTCTGCGGCAGACACAACATCAATATCCTGGGAACAGTCCTGATCGCGGAGATATAAGGCGGATACGGTGCTTTTCTTGCACTTTGTAAACGGGGATGCTATCATGCAGAGAGAGGTTCTCGGCATTTTTCAAAATAGTTTAAGAGGATACCAAAATGCGTAAATCTGACGAAAAGACAATAGATTTCAGGGATTTTTTTGCAGAGCTTCTGCGCAGATGGAAGACCGTATTGATCATTACACTGGTCTTTACCGTGCTGGCAGCCGGCTTTGCCAAGACAAAGATCTCAGCGCGTAGAAAACAGGCGGCTGCTGAGGCCGGGAAGAAGAAGGCGGCAAAAGAGATAAACCTTGAGGAAGAAATAAAAAAATTAAGGGAAGAGAAACGGGGAATGATCACCGATGCCGAAGCCGCGGATGTCGAGCGTATCTACGCCCAGTATAGTTCCTATATAGACTTCCGCAATATGTACCAGGATGAATTGCAAAACTACAACAAGGCTTATGACAAAAGCGGCGAGGATATGCTGATCAAGCGTGTAAATTACAGGCTGATCTCATGTCTGGAGGGCGCCGAGACACATTTTACCGCTTATTCACTGGATCTGGAGGACTATAAAAAGATTGTCAAGATCCTTCCTGATGTCAATACTCTGTCGGCAGCCTACAAACATGTATACTTCGGCGCCATCGCATCTCCTTCCACTGAGGTGAAGAATCTCGGTGAACCGGCCATGGACTATCCGACAGAGTATCTGATCACTGTGGAAATGTTCGGAAATACCAGGGATATCTGTGATGAAGTATGGGAGGTGGTTAAAGAAGGCTTCAACAGAAAGCTGAAGGAACTGAAAAAATTAGATCCTGATATAAAAATGGAGCTGGTCAATTCCAACTACCGCGGCAATGTTTATGATTATGTTATCGGAAGAGAACAGCCGATTTTCGACAGTGTTCAGAAAATCGACTCGATAATCAATACTCTTAAAACTCAGGCTATCGATAAATTCACAGAGGAGCAGATGGCATATTATCAGGCTTTGGCCAATCCTCAGAGAGGCCTGATTGACAAAGGCGTGATCAGCATCAGTGGGTTGAACGGTGATGACGCGGGCATGGAAACAGCACCGCAGTACCTCAGGGGAAGGACTATGGTCCTGCTGGGTATGCTGGCCGGACTGCTTCTGTCAGTTCTTTTTGTACTGATCAGATACCTTTCCACCGGAACCATCAAGATCAACAGGGAGATGCAGGACTACTATCAGATCCCTGTACTGAGCACATTCTTTGTGCCGGGAAAGAAAAGGAGCCTGTTCTCCGGTCTTATACGCTGGCTGGTCCACGCCGATTCCATAGGGCCGGAAATCAAGGCTGATATGGTTGCCGCGGATACTTGCGGCGCAGTCAGAAACGAAGGCGGCCAAACCGTTTATATCGTGCAGCTGGGCAATGACACAGATGATGGTCAGGTTGCATCGACCATCAAGAGTTCTGTTGAATCCTGTGATCCGGCCGTCAGTGCCTTTACCGGCACACCGCTGACAAACGTCGGGGAAATGCGTAAACTTGCACAGGAGAAAAATGTGCTTCTGCTAATCCATAATAAGAAGACCTTGAAGGCAGATGTTGAGAAGCTTCTGGACTTCTGCAGCCGGCACTCGATCAGGGTTCTGGGGGCTGTGAACATCGTCAATGTCTGATGGATAAGCTGTCATCTGACAATCCCTGTGTCTGTATTGACTTCCTGCTTCAGGGATGTACAGAATAGTTGTAAGGAAAAGTTGGTTTTATCTAAAGGGGATAATACATAAAATGTCTGTGCTTGTAAGTGTAATAATGCCCACATATAACTGCGGTAAATATATCTCGGAGTCCGTTGATTCTGTCATCAATCAGACCATAAAGGACTGGGAGATTCAGATCGTCGATGATTGCAGTAAGGATAATACTGAAGAAGTACTGAAACCATACCTCGAGAAATATCCCAATATCCACTACTACCGGCTCCCCCGCAACGGAGGGCCGGCGGTCGCCAGAACAGAGGCAATCAAGAGGGCTCAGGGGAAGTACTGCGCTTTTCTGGACTCGGATGATCTGTGGGATCCTGATAAGCTGGAAAAACAGATAGCTTTTATGGAAAAAACCGGGGCAAAGTTTTCCTGTACAGCTTACCGGCAGATGGATATCGACGGGAATGATCTTCATACGGTCATGGTTCCGCCCCAAAAGACGTCTTATAAGAAGTGTATCAGGTTGTCGAACCCCATCGGAAATCTGACCGTAATGTATGATCAGGAAGCACTTGGCAAATTTAAGGTTCCTCTGATCAAGAAAAGAAATGATTTTGCCCTGTGGCTTCAGATCTTGAAAAAGACGCCCTATTGTTACGGAATGGAAGAAGTGCTGGGAACTTACAGGATTGGCAGGGCAGGGAGTGTGAGCCACAATAAACTGTCGCAGGCCAGATACCACTGGCAGCTGTATCATAAGATCGAAGGGCACAATGTAGTCAGAGCCGCAATTGAATTGGGCTGCTGGGCATTTGTAAAAGGCACCGGCATCGGACTGGATAAAAGAAACGAGTAGAAAAGAAACGGGCAGACATGTAACGGACAGAAAAGATATGGACGGACATGTAACGGCCGTAAAAGCTGCGGGAAGACATGTAACGGGCAGAAAAGATATGGCCGGAAAAGCGCATTCGATCATACGAACGGAGAGCTGAATCTTCTGAAACTGCACACGATGAAATTTTACCGGCAATTATTGTTTAACAGTACGGGATGACAGCAAACGCTGCCATCCCGTTTTGTCTAATAGTGTAAATGGTGTACGGCGGGACGCTGTAAGATTGAGAGGGAAAAAGGGAGGTGTGAAACCATGCATAGTTACAGACCGACATACCATGCGAGTGTTTTGTCAGGTTGGGCCAATGACCCCAACGGTACGATCTTTTATAACGGAAAGGCGCATCTGTTTTTTCAGCATTATCCATATAAATCTGAGTGGGGAACTATGCACTGGGGGCATTTTGTCACGGATGATTTTATAAAATGGGAAACCCTGCCTCTTGTCCTGGAGCCGGATCGGGACTATGAGGTGATCTGCGGATGCTGCTCCGGAAGTACCATTGAGAAGGATGGGGCTCTGTGGCTCATGTACACCGCAGCCCAGCCCGAGCGGCAAAGGCAGTGTATGGCAATTTCCACAGACGGGGGGATTCATTTTGAAAAAAATCCTGACAATCCCATCCTCACGTCAGGCATGCTTAGTCTGGAGGTCACGGAGACGGACTGCCGTGATCCCCGCATGTTCCGCAAAGGCGATGATTACTATTTTATCGCCGGTGCCCGCGTCCTTACAAAGGAGGAACTGGCTGCGAAAGAGGCGGCCGGAGTGAAGGAAACTGCCGGGACCGGCAGCCGGACAGGAGATAACCGTACAAGCGGAGCAGAAGTCGTATCGGCAGCTGACGGTGCAGGATCTGAAAGCTCTTCCCCTGTTACATCCGGCTCTGCAGGCGTTGAGGGCGGGACTAAAGCACACTCCCCTTCAGCACAATGGAAAGCTCCCGCAACAGGAACAGAGATGGAAGTCCGGGCTCCCTCCGCCGGACCTGCTTCCGGTGCGGAAGAAGAGGAGAAGGCAGGGTATGGAAACCTGATCCTCTGCCGAAGCAAGGACCTCCTGCACTGGGAATATGTCGGCCACCTGCTGGACAGGGACACAGAGGGACAGATCCCTCTGGACGAAGAGCATTTCCGTCTGAACGGCGTCTATGAATGCCCCGACTATATTGTTCTGGACGGCAAAGAGATCATTCTCTCCAGCCCGCAGAATCTGCCTCAGATCGGCAAGGCCTACCAGAATGTGCACTCGGGTATCTATATGTTCGGGGAACTGGATTTTGAAAGCGGGCGCTTCAGAGTCGATGAGATCGGAGAAGTGGACAGCGGCTTTGACTTCTATGCCGCCCAGACACTCCGCATGCCGGACGGAAGAGTAGTGCTGATCGCCTGGAAAGAGATGTGGGACAGGAATTTCCCCACCCGGACAGAGGGCTGGGCAGGTACCTATACGCTGCCCCGTGAGATGAGTGTGGTCGACGGCAGACTGGTCCAGAAACCGGTCCGTGAGATCGGAAAATACCGCAGAGGCAAAGTCACTTCTGCTTGTCTGCAGGCGGATGACACCAGCCTTTCTGTCGAGGGAGTCTGCGGCAATACGATTGAAATCAGGGTCACGCTTGAACCGGGCACCGCTGCCAGGTCGGGACTGAAACTGTTCTGCGGAAGCGAGCATGAGACGCTTGTCTATTACGACAGGGCGGAAGGAGATATTGTATTCGACCGCAGCAGGTCGGGCATACCATTTACCGGCCAGGAAGAGGATGTGGACCGCAGGGTCTGCCACATCGGCGCAATGGATTCGATCGACCTTCACTTCTTCCTGGATGTGAGCTCGATCGAGGTCTTTATCGACGGCGGACATTATGTCATGACCGGCAATGTCTACCCGGAGATCGGACAGGACACCGGCGTCAGATTTTTCGCGGAGGGCGGCAGCAGCACATTCCGCGGCCTTGTCAAATATGACATAGTGGTCTGAATGTGTGGAGCGATGCGGGAGCTCGCAAGAGCTGAGCAGCGCATATAGCGGAGCAGCGCGCAGTTTATCTACACATGATTGCGGATGCAGGACCATGGTCATAAATAGAAATAAACATCGGGCAGGCGGCAGCAAGTCCGGATATGTCTGCATATAAAACAGCCGTCGGGGACAGACAGATTACCGATTACACCAAATGATTCAATCGGACCTGCCCCCGGCGGCCTGGCTTTTATCTCAATACATAAAAAATCAAAGCTTCGCTCAATAATCTGTTATAAGTCCTTTTGTCTCACGCATAACTTTGGTTTCTTTCTCCTCTTTTCTTCTTTCATAGCGTCTGAATTCTTCGAATCCTCCGCCTGCCACATCTTCAAGTGATTTGTCCGCAACAGCTGCCTCAGAAGGAATGTCATTCTGGGGGAGTAAATCTTTATCAAGTTTTTCCATTGCTCTTCCTCCTCTTCGATTGTTTGGATTATATTAAAAGGTGACGATAATAGTATACAATAATAAGAATATTTTTGTTATATAAGATTGGTGGAGACAGCCGGAGACAAAGAACCGTCCCCTCAGAGTGTCCGACAATAAAAATATAAAGATTTCCCTGAAGGCTCAGGCACATTTTTCAGGTTTTAATGACTGCAAACACACCGGCA
>CACYTU010000002.1 GCA_902777355.1 uncultured Lachnospiraceae bacterium
TAGGCGCGAGGTGGAAGTACGGTAACGTATGGAGCTGACGCGTACTAATAGGTCGGTTGCTTATCCTCAAGTTCAGGCACAACGGCCGCAAGGCTGGAAGCCGGTCTTGTGTAAGCGGCACTGCTCAGCTGTGAGATGTGTCACTTCTCTTATTCAGTTTTGAAGGTATGAAAGACAGGTATATTTTATGCCTTGATAGCTCAATGGTAGAGCACGCGGCTGTTAACCGCGGTGTTGCAGGTTCGAGCCCTGCTCGAGGCGCTCAGGTGCGGCAGGGTGATTATTCTGCCGCATTATTTTTCTTTTGACTATGTCATTGCCCGCAAGTATGTATTTAAGCTTCCTTGCTTGATTCTGTCACAGATTCGTATAATCAGGGCTTCATTTGTCCTGCTTTTAAGAGTATAATATTAACCAGACAAATTATTCATAAGGCTCCGTGGTCAAGAGGTTAAGACATCGCCCTTTCACGGCGGTAACACGGGTTCGATTCCCGTCGGAGTCACTAAACCGGAAGTTAAAGTCTTTTCGGTTATCTGGATCCTTAGCTCAGTTGGTTAGAGCAACCGGCTCATAACCGGTCGGTCCTGGGTTCGAGTCCCCGAGGATCCACTGCACTGCCTTGTTTTTCCCTTCTCTGTTTTCGGTTCTTCAATATTTTGATGCTTCGGAAGAGAGAATGTGAAGAACTTTGTGACAATCAGATTATGCCGGCATGGCGGAATTGGCAGACGCGCGGGACTTAAAATCCCGTTCGACTTAAATCGAGTGTCGGTTCGACCCCGACTGCCGGCATGTAAAAGAGCGTTCGCAAAAAGCGGACGCTTTTTTCATTGCCTTTTTTTGCGTTTTTTTCTTTTTTACTTATGCTTATGCTTACTTATGGAAATATCAGCTTTCAGGATAAGTAATGGATCCTTCACTTCCTGATGCATTTGAGTCTGTTGCCGGTATGCATCATGCGGGCCCATGCCGCTGACAGAATGTTTTTTTGTGCATAAATTGATGGTTTATTAACAACTTTATGTGTTGATGCCTAATTGCGATAATGCTACAATTGTTTGTGGATAATATACATTTTAACGGCCGGAAAGTTTGCTGTTTTGGTGGTATTTACCATCTTGTTCCGCTTGTTGGATGGATTGCAGACTTCCGCAGCAACTAAGAGAGGAGTATTGTATTATGAAAAAGAGTGCAAAGCTGCTGTCCCTGCTTCTGGCGGCAGTGATGACGGCAGGCAATGTTGTGCCGGCATTCGCGGCTCCGGCATCCGGAGATTATCATGTTGAGCTTGAAGAAGTCGGACAGTTTACAAAGGACGGTCTTCGGGTTTCCTACGATTCCTTCGTTGAAGTGACAGGTGAGAATGCAGCCACTATATACGACATGAAGGGCGGCAAAGTCTTTTCCGAATCTGTGAAATCTTCGGAATATCTTGAAAAGGATATGTATGAATACGCTAAGTCAGATTCATCAGATGTAAACAGTACTGCTCTGGTTACCGCGGATGGAAAAGTTCTGATTCCTTTCGAATATGCTTTCTATGCCTGGCCCGGCGGCAGCAGGGATACAAATAGAAGATTCATCCTTGCTTATTATGGAACGGAAGAAACAGAAAAAACGGATGAGGCTCTTTTCTATACAACCGATGATATGATTGCAATAGGCAGTCCCGGAAAAGATGATACCCTCTATAAAGGCTATGCAAAAATTTTCGATATTCAAAATGAAAAGTTTGTTGACTCATTACAGTTTGAGATGGTCGACAAATATGAAACCATTAAAATAGTCGGAAACAGTATTCTGGTTAAGAATGAAGACGGCAGCCATACTCTGTATGATGCAGATGGCAAAAAACTGCTTGACCTGAAAGGATATATTGAAACTACTAATTCAGTTATCATTGAAGACTCCACCGGCGGCTCAGGAAGCCGTGTTTATGATGAGAGCGGCAAAGAGATCTTCAGCAGCGATGTACGGATCGATTCATTTACCAGCACAAACAATTACCTTTATCAGTATAAAGACGGAAAATATACTGTGATTGATTCTACCGGCAAACAGTTATTTGATACGCAGTTTACCAGCATTCCCACGGAAGAATACAACGTTTTTAAGGTAAAAGACGGCGATACGACTACCTTCTATGATATATCCGGCAAGGAAATCGGTTCTACAGAAGGAGACAGCTGGAGCCTGGGATTTGGACGTTTTGCTCTTCAGACCGGCGTTAAAACCTTTACACTGATCGGCCCTTCCGGCAAGATTGCCGATGAGATCAAAGAAGAACAGCTCGGTTCTACTTATTCCAAAGACGGAAGCTTTGTATCCTTCAACGATGGTACTCCTTTCCTCACTATTGATGAAAATTATAACTACAGGAATTATGAGTCGGGTATTCTTGTGGCCACTACTTACGGTGATGGAGAACCCGGCATTTACGATATCTTCACCGGCAAAAAGCTGGTCGATGATGGCTTTAAAGATGTATACAGACTGGGAGACCGCATTGTCCTTGAATATCGTGACGGTGCCGATTACGTCTACAAGACCTACAAGGTTAATGTTGTAGAGGGCAAATAAGAAAAGGGATCCACAGGCAGGCATCTGACAATCATGCCTGTATGAACACTTAACGGCTCAGACCGGTCATTTACCTGGAAACAGGTAAATGACCGGTCTTTTTTTATCGCAGGGCTGCCGTAAGGTATCGATCGCCTGACGGCGAACGGCAGCCCGCGAGCAGAGGGGAGCAGCGCCTCAAAGGCCCGGTTTGTCTATATTTGCGGTATTGTGCTTCTGCTTTCTCAATATTTTTGTCAATATTTGCGCATATGACATCAAGGTGCAAATATTGACATATATCAGAGGTTTTGCTATATTATGTAATGGATGTAATAAATTTGTAATAAAACAAAAAACTTTCGTAAAAAATAATAATTCTTTTTAATAATTTTATAAATCGGAGGAATAATGAGTATTAAAAAGTTTAAGCTGCTTTCAGGCCTTTTATCAGTCACTGCTCTCGCTTCCATAACCGGTGCTCCGGTTCTGGCAAATGAGACAGTCCAGACCGGCCTTTCCATGAAGGGGATGACAGATGAGAGTGCATCGGACGCAGACGCCTCCGGGGAACTTGCTTCTCAGGCATCCGGTTCCGGATTGATGAAATCCATGACGGATGTCAATGAAAGTGCCGGGCAGACCGAAGAGAGCGAAAGCGCTGTATCGGGGCTTGGTGTCACTGTGGATCAGAGCAGCGCGGAGCAGGCCGTCTCTTCTGAAGAGACGAATGAAATGACGGCTTCTGTCAGCGCAGAGACCATCGAAGCACTTGCGGCCCCCTTCGCGGATCCGGCTGTAGAAGAGACTGTGATGAGTTATAACGCCCAGGTTCTCCCGGAGTTTAAGGTGGCGCTTGATAAACCTGTTCCGGAGCTGGGATATTCCGCAAAAGCTGTTCTCAGCGGTCTTTCCTACTCAGAGGAGAAACCCGCGGCAGCAGAAGAAAAACTTGTTGTTGCCAGTCCTAATGTATATCTGAATATTCATGAGAATCCTTCCCTCGGCAGCGAAGTCCTGGGCAAGATGTACGGCAATGATGTAGCGATCGAGCTTCGCAAGGAAGATGACCGCTGGACAAAGGTCCGTTCCGGTAACGTCGTGGGATTTGTCCTCAGCGACTACCTTGTGGAAGGAGAAGAGGCAAAGAATCTTTCCGACCTCACTATGAAGCAGGTCGCCAGGATCAAAAAAGACAGCGACGGTGACATTTATCAGGCCGCCGACGAGTATTCCAAGGTTTTTGCTGAAGCAAAAGACGGCGATCAGTACGAAGTGACTGAGAGCGTAGATGGCTGGGTAGGCATTATGACGGATGCCGGTGAAGGCTTTATTCCTGCTTCCGAGGTCACTCTGAGCATGGCATATCCTGTCGCCGAGTCCGCCAGGGAAGAGGCTGAGCGTGTCAGCAATTCCAACGTCAAGGAACGTGCAGACCACGAGGAGAGAAAAGCCGAAAAGGCGGGTGCTGTTGCTGAAGTCGCTCAGGCCAGAGCTAACATCGCATCCGGCGGAGATGAAGAGACAGCGACTGCGGTAGTTGAGGTCGCGCTCCGTGCGGCAGACGCCGCCGCAGCCCAGGCGGATGTCGCCAAGGTAGCAGTCAGTCAGGCGGGTGAAGAGTCCGGCCAGGCGGTAATCGAGTTTGCGACTCAGTATATCGGCAATCCTTATGTCTGGGGCGGCTCCAGCCTGACCCACGGCGCCGATTGTTCCGGTTTCGTCATGGCTGTCTATGGAAACTTTGGTTTCCGTCTGCCTCATTATGATGTCTCTGACCGGGTTGTGGGTTCCCCTGTCTCTTCCCTCGAGGAGGCCAGAGCCGGCGATATCGTCTGCTATAACGGCCACGTGGCACTCTACATGGGTGACGGCATGATCGTCCATGCGCAGGATGAGCAGCACGGTATTACAACATCCAGAGCAAACTTTATGAACATTGTCTGCATCAGAAGACTTTTTGAATGAAAATACCTTGCGCGGCCGTGTGCATAATACTAAAACCGGTCGATTGATAATAACAGACTTACCGGCAGGCAGTTCCTTTGCGGAGCTGCCTGTTTTTTTGTGGCACGGCCCATGTAATGTACTTTCCGCCTTGCGGCGGACACGGTCCGGCCGGGGGAGAGGGCGGCAATGCCGCCTCTTTCTTATTGTCACAGCCCGTGTATTGTATTTTCCGCCTCTGCCTTATAGCGAAAATTCCCTGTAATGTCCATTTTCCCCTTGTGCACTTGGACAAAACGGCTTTATTCCATGCTTTCTGTATAAGAAATAATGCACAATAAATAGGGAATTCGATATATATTAATTGTGCAAATTCAGTGTTTATTATGCTATAATAATAATGCGTTGATAAGCAGCTGATTTCCACGGTATGCGGGTGCTGCATGACGGTGCGGTCTGAGATCCGATCCCCCGGCTCTCAGGGCCTTGCCGGAAACACCCGATGCTTTGTGTGACTGGCCTTAAGCGGGATTGGCTGTCCGACGTGAAACAGCCGTTTATTCCTTTAAAGGGAGAGTTCAGGGTTCCGCCGACGGGTCATTTGGTCTTATCAGATGAAAAGGACCTTTGCATCACAGGAATTACCGGAGCCGAATGACCGGGAGGAAGGCTGTTTTGAAACGGGGGATGCATGAGAGCTGATCCTCTTCCGGTGTAAAAGGTTTCCTGTACAGTGATCTGATGTATATTTCGGGTTTAAGTACCGGGACCGGTCACAGGAGGTGCTCTCAGGCTAGCCGTCTCTTCAGGCGGCACAGGAAATAAAAGCGGTCCATTCCGCAGAAAGAGGCATCTATGAAATATGTGATTGTCGGAAAAAACATGGAGGTAACACAATCCCTGAAGGATGCTGTGACACAGAAACTCGATAAGCTGGACAAGTTCTTCTCTCCGGATACCGAGGTCCATGTGACATTGCAGGTCAATCGTGACAGGCACAAAATTGAGGTTACAATTCCCGTGCGGGACAATATCATTCGTTCCGAGCAGGTCAGTAACGATATGTATGTCTCAATCGACCTTGTGGAGGAGGTTATCGAGAGGCAGCTCAAGAAGTACAAGAGCAAACTGATCAAGCGTCATCAGGAGGCGGCAGCGTTCAAGCGCGAATATGTGGAGCGCAGCTATTTTGATGAAGAGGATATCAAGATCGTCCGCAAAAAGCAGTTTGATCTCAAACCCATGTATCCGGAGGATGCATGTGTACAGATGGAACTTCTGGGGCACAGTTTCTACGTATTTATCAACGCGGAGACAGAGCAGATCGCCGTAGTCTACAAGAGGAAAGGCAACACCTACGGCATGATCGAACCCGAGGCATAAGTTTTTATAGTTTCTTTTTATATTTTTCAATGATCAATTCAGCCGCCCGCGGGGATAAATCGAGGGATGGAATGCTGTAGGGAGCTGTTTTTGATATAGTACAATTCACCATGAATTATAAAATAAGGAGGACAAGATCATGAAAGTAGCAGTTATCGGCGCTGGTACAATGGGGTCCGGCATTGCGCAGGCATTCGCGCAGTGCAGCGAAGTGGAGAAGGTTTATCTCTGCGATATCAAGGTGGAGTTTGCTGAGGGCGGATTCAAGAAGATTAAGGCCGGCCTTGACAAGCAGGTCAGCAAGGGCAAAATCGAGCAGGCCGCTGCTGATACCATTCTCGGAAAATTTGAGTGCGGTCTCAATACCATCGCCGTAGATCCTGATCTGGTTGTGGAAGCAGCCCTTGAAGTTATGGACATCAAGAAGAAGTGCTTCAAAGAGCTCCAGGATGAAATCGTCAAGAATCCCGACTGCATCTTTGCATCCAATACCTCTTCCCTGTCCATCACCGAGATCGGCGCAGGCCTGTCCAAGCCCATCATCGGCATGCACTTCTTCAACCCTGCACCCGTCATGAAGCTGGTCGAGGTTATTGCCGGTATCAACACTCCTGCAGAGTATGTTGACAAGGTCAATGAGATCTCCGAGAAGCTCGGCAAGGTTCCTGTACAGGTCAACGAGGCTGCCGGCTTTGTCGTCAACAGGATCCTGATCCCTATGATCAACGAGGCAATCAACGTCAAGTACACCGGCGTTTCCGATATTGCCGGTATCGACACAGCTATGAAGCTCGGCTGCAATCACCCCATGGGACCGCTTGAGCTCGGCGACTTCATCGGACTGGACATCTGCCTGGCAATCATGGATGTTATCTATGCTGACACAGGCGACAACAAGTATGCGGCCAGCCCGCTCCTTCGTAAGATGGTTCGCGGCAAGAGGCTCGGCGTCAAGACCGGTATCGGCTTCTATGATTATTCCGCCGGCCCCAGGAACAAAGTCGCGACCGACAAATAATACACAGATTTGCAAAAACCCGAAAGGGGATTTGCAGTTCACGCAGTGTCACTTTGCCATGATTTGAGGATGCTGTCCGGAAACCACGTTTTGCCGGTGCCCGGACAGCATACATAAAAGACACGCACAGCTGCAGGGAGCTTCCCTGACCTGTGACAGGTTTTGAGTTTTGAACGGCAGTGCGCAAATATATTCTCTAAATAATGTGGACGGCAAATAATTGGCAGGGAAAATTATAAAATAATATATAATTTTCACGGGCTAACTTGCGAACTGAAGTGCACGCGTGATATAGTATAATCTATGTAAGATTCACTTTAGAAGGAGGCATTTATGAACATTCTGGTATGTGTAAAACAGGTTCCGGATACGACCCAGATTAAGATCGATCCGGTCAAGCACACCCTTATCCGCGAAGGTGTTCCGGCAATCCTGAATCCCTTTGACGGCTATGCTCTTGAGGCAGCTGCACGTGTTAAGGATAAAGATCCCAGCACAAAGATCACCGTAGTCACCATGGGGCCGCCTCAGGCAACTGCAGTCCTGAAAGAGTGCGTCGGTATCGCCGCAGATAAGGGTTATCTCGTTTCCGGCCGTACATTCGGCGGATCTGACACACTGCTTCCTACATCCTCTCCCACGCAATCAAGGCTATCGAGGAAAAGGAAGGCAAGTTCGACGCAATCTTCTGCGGCAAGCAGGCTATCGATGGTGATACTGCTCAGGTCGGCCCCGAGATCGCTGAGTGGCTTGGTGTTCCCCAGGTTACCTATGGTCTTGAGTGCGAGGCAACTGAGGATGGATTCAAGGTTAAAAAGGAAGCTGAAGACGGCGTTCAGATCATCGGCGTCAAGACTCCCTGCCTGATCACCTTCACAAAGCCCAGCTTTGATCCCCGTTATCCCACCATCAAGAGGAAACTGATGGCCAACAAGGCTAAGTTCGAGACTCTGGGTGATGATTTCGATCCCACCATGGATGCCAGCCACTATGGCCTGAATGGTTCCCCTACTCACGTTAAGAAGTCCTTCACACCTCCTGTAAAATCAGGCGGCATGAAGATCAAAGAAGAGACCGGCGAAGAATCTGCTAAGAAGCTTGCCAAGATTCTTGTGGACGCCAATATTGTCTGATAGGAGGGGATTGAAGAATGGAAGCTAAAACCAAAGATTTGTGGGTATTTATTGAAACAAACGAAGACGGCTCTCCCAAAAAGGTTGGCCTTGAGCTTCTGAATCCCGGCCGTATGATGGCCGACAAGCAGGGCGGAAAGCTCGTTGCAGTCGTTATCGGCGACAACGTAGCTGAGTCTGTCGAGCAGGCAGGCATCTATGGCGCTGACCAGGTCATCGTCGTGGAAGGCCCTGAGTACAAGCTCTACACCACAGATGCCTATGTAAAGGCTCTGTATCACCTGACCGAGAAGTATGGTCCCACCACCATCATGATCGGCGCAACCAACAACGGCCGTGACATGGGCCCTCGTTTCTCCTCCCGCGTCGGCACAGGACTTACTGCAGACTGCACAAGCCTGGATATCGATGAAGAGACCGGAAACGTTGCATGGACCCGTCCCGCTTTCGGCGGCAACCTGATGGCTACCATCATGTGCCCTGATCATCGCCCTCAGTGCGGCACTGTCCGTCCCGGCGTCTGTCCGTCCCGGCGTGTTCAAGAAACCCGAAGCCGGCGAGAACAAGGCTGAAGTTATCAAAGAAGAGTTCCACGTAGCTCCTGAAGAAATCCGCACAGTTCTCCTTGAGGTCATCAAGGAAGCTGCAGGCGAGATCGTCGACCTTGAAGGCGCAGACATCATCGTCTCCGGCGGACGTGGAGTTGGCGGCCCCGATGGCTTCGCTCCCCTTAAAGAGCTCGCAGATCTCCTGGGCGGCGTCGTAGGCGCTTCCCGTGCAGCAGTCGACTCCGGCTGGATTGCACATTCTCACCAGGTCGGTCAGACCGGCAAGACCGTCGGCCCCAAGGTTTACATTGCCTGCGGTATCTCCGGCGCTATCCAGCACGTTGCCGGCATGAGCAGCTCTGACTGCATCATCGCCATCAACAAGGATGAGGATGCCAGCATCTTCAATATCGCTGATTACGGCATCGTCGGCGACCTGTTTGAGGTTGTTCCTGCCCTTACAGCAGAAATCAAGAAACTGAAAGCTTAATTTTTCCGGGACTGCCGTTCTGATGAACGGCCAGTCGATTTAAGCGAAGATAGTCAGCACCCCCCGGCGGTCAGTTCACCGGGGGGTGCGTTTTTATGACGCGGTACTTTTCATGTATTGTATTGATTCGCTTTTTCGGCGGACACATGCATGCTGGGGACAGCGGGCGGCAGAGAAGCCCTGCCCTGTAATTAATAATACTGTGGGGCCTGCAAGTCCCGTGAAGCCCCGCCGACAAAGCCGTCCCCGGGCAGTTAATGCATAGATTTGTGAGGTTGGACCGGAAATTCCCGTGAAGCCCCGGCCGATAAAACCGTCCCCGGCCAGGTAATGCATACATTTGTGAGGTTGAAAATGGCTAAGAAAGATAAACAGGACAACAAGACCAATGCGATGAGGATTCTGGAAACAGCCGGCATTCCCTACGAATATCAGTCTTACGAATGCGATGAATTCATTGACGGAGCGGCTGTTGCCGACCGCCTGGGCCTGCCCCACGAACAGGTATTCAAGACACTTGTGACAGTGGCGCCCGATAAGCAGCACTACGTATTCGTGATTCCCATTGATGATGAACTGGATCTCAAAAAGTGTGCCAGATCCGTGGGAGCAAAGTCTGTTGCTATGATCCATGTGAAGGAGCTTTTCCCCCTCACGGGTTACGTGCGCGGAGGCTGCACATCCATAGGAATGAAGAAACCCTTCGTGACACGGATCGATGAGAGCGCCCAGCTCTTCGACCGCATCTACATAAGCGCCGGCCGTATTGGATGCCAGATCTGCCTTGCGCCTGACGACCTACTGACCCTTGCCTGCAAGGCAGAATATGCAGACCTCACAAGGCCGCTCTGATGGACTGCCAAGCAGTACATTGCTCAAAGGGCGGGTGCCCGGAAAAGTGTCCGCAAATGCCCGGGCGAGCCCGGCACTCGCGGACACTTTTCCTGCTGCTTTTATCACTTTACGCCGGAAAAATTGGAAACAGGCTGAAAAACTCAATTCCGGCCTGTATTACAGGCAAAAAAAAGCATCTGCTTTACGCAGATGCTTTTTTCATGTACGTGACAAGATTCGAACTCGCGACCTTCTGGTCCGTAGCCAGACGCTCTATCCAGCTGAGCTACACGTACAACTATTTGCTGTTCTTCAACAGCGAAATTAATAATACCTCTGTTTACGGGTTTTGTCAACACCTGATTTTGAAAAAGTGAGAAACCTGATTTTGAACGTTACAGTTCAGGCCATGCTGAAAACAATACGCCTTTTGTGCATCACAGTTTCGGCGGGACGCTCCCGCTCCGTGAAAAACGCAGCGGATACTAAGCAAGAATCAGGTGGGCCTGAACTGTAACTTTTGAACTGATTCAGAAAAAGTGTAACACCTGATTTCAAACAATTCAGAAAAAGTGCATAACCTGTCTTGAACACCTGATTTTGAAAAAAATGAAAGATGGCAGAATGCATTGTATTCTTGATTATGTTGATTTTTGTCCCGAGTCACGCGCCACGGGCAGAGCAGTCAGGGTTTTACTTCCCTTAAAGCCACACAAAAGTATCTGTATCCCGGGACAGACTGAACTTTATGCGTAGTATAAAAATTTTATCAACAGGACGATCTGGTATCTGGATTTTTTGGAAAAACGGTCGTATAATAAATCTGGTTTACAAAACCAGGGTGTATTCGGCGCGTTTCACTTCAGGAATTCTCCTGAAGCTGCAGACGTACCTGCATACCGGGTCAGGTAAACTATGAAATGGCCATCGGCCGGAGAGCGGCTTCGTACAGTGCAGCATGATCAGACTATGATCATGACTTCTTGTACACGGCGCATAATATAGTTTTTTCTTACCGGAGCAGTGTTCACTGCTCCTTTTTTTTGTCTCATGGCACGGCTTGCATGTTGTAATAATCCGCCCTGCGGCGGAAACGTGCCAATCAGGGGGTCAGAGCCGGGGTATAGAGGAAAGGAATTCTCTGAGCAGGACGAGATATGCGGACAGAGGAATAAGCGGGGCATAGATGCGGGTGAATACGGACTCAACACGCGGCATAAGCTGCAGAAACAGGCAGGAAGCGGGAGGGGAGAACAAATATGCTTGAGACAGGATTCCTTTTGGATGGAAAATACAAAATTCTGAACGTGATCGGTCAGGGAGGAATGAGTGTCGTTTATCTGGCAATCAATGAGAGGGCTAATAAAACCTGGGCAGTCAAGGAGGTGAGAAAAGACGGCGTAAATTCCGGTATTCTGCGTCAGGGACTTATTGCGGAGACGGAAATGTTAAAGAAACTGGATCATCCGAATCTTCCCAGTGTGGTCGATGTGATCGACCAGGAAGACAGTTTCATCATTGTCATGGATTATATTGAAGGGAAGACCCTGTTGGATGTTCTTGAAGAAAAGGGCCGTCAGCCGGCAGACACAGTAACAGGATGGGCGATGCAGCTGTGTGATGTTCTCGCCTACCTGCACAGCCGGAGGCCTCCTGTTATTTATAGAGACATGAAACCAGCCAATATCATGCTGCGGCCCAACGGACAGCTGGCGCTGATTGATTTCGGGACAGCTCGCGAATACAAATATTCCGGTGACGAGGACACCGCCTGGCTGGGAACGAGAGGGTACGCGGCTCCGGAGCAGTTCGGCGCGCTTGGGCAGACGGATGAGCGCACCGATATTTTTAATCTGGGAGCCACGCTTTTCCATCTGATAACAGGACAAAGCCCTGCCCAGTCACATTTTGAATTTCGTCCTCTAGGCAGTATTCTGCCGGAGCTGCAGGGGAGCGGGCTGGAGAAGGTGGTAGAGAAATGCTGCCGGCCGGACCCACAGGAGCGCTATCACAGCTGCAGTGAGCTCATGTATGCCCTTGAACATGTGCACGATGAAGACGACAGGGCCATCAGAGGCAGGAATCTGAGATGGAGATGCTTTGCGGCATGTGTGGCAGTGTCGCTGATCGCATTTGCGGCAGGATTGGGATTTCGTGCTGCCTACATGGGATCACAGGAGGAAATATATAAAAAATATATGAGGGATTCCTTCACCGCGGAGAATTTTGAGAAGACGGCAGAAGCCTGCGGTGCAGCGATGAAGATACTGCCGGATCAGACAGCAGCCTGGGACCGCCTGGCCGGCGTTTTAGAGGAACTCACAGTGATCTCGGACGAAGACTATCGGGCTGTCATAAGGTGTATGCGCGGCAGCAGGGAAGAGACAGGTACCGGAGAGGATGAAAACCTTCAGCTTTTGAAGAGAAGAGATCCTGAGATGTATGCGGACTTCAATTACCGCGTCGGGATGGCTATTTTCTTTAATAAAGAATCCGCGGGAGAAAACTGCTCCAGGGAGTTTTTCAGGAACGCGGCAGAGACTCCGGAATTCAGCGGACCTAAGAGCAGTGTGGCAAAGATCATGTATTCATTGGCGGATCAGTATACGAAGATCAGGGAGATGGAGGCCGCGGAGCTCTGTGATGACAGGAGCCTTGTACGCGGATTTGAAGTAGAGAGAGGGTACGCGGAATGCTGGAGCATGCTGGAAGAGATGTCGGCAGGATTGGCTGAACTGGAGACCGCAACCGGAAATATTGGGTATCCGATTGCGGTCTGCGAGAGAATTGCACAAGAGCTGCTCGGCGAAAATATCACGAGATATGCCTCAGACGGTGTAAGCGAGAAGGCGATGAGATCCGCCCTGAAGAGAGCAGGGGAATATTTACAGAAAGTTGACGAAGCGGGACAAACGGAAAATACAAAAAGGCGTCTGCGGGAAGCCGGGGAGCGGATCGCACAGGCTCAAAGAAGCGTCGACCGGCAGTTCAGCTCTGCAGTGGGAAGGCTGTCGGAAACTTCCGCTTATTAAAACCGCAGAGAACATTTAGGAAGAGTCCGGTCGTCTAAGTGAAAATCTGTTTTTTGGTCAGAGTGGGCTGATGCCGGTTTTCAATAAGTGAGGGAGGAGGTTTTGACATTGAGATTTTTAAAAAGCTTCGCGGCCATGATTAGTGCGGAAAACAATCTATATATGCCCGGCTTTTACAGGGCGCAAGACATACAAACCGCGGATTTGGGAAATACAGTTTTTTTGAAGCAGGCTTCCATTGTCTGTTTTTCGGCTGCTGTAGCTGCGGCAGTACTCGCAGCCATATTGTTTTTTGTATTTGATATTAAGAAAATTCTTCAGATTAAAATGAGGAAGATTAAAACAGGAAAAACCAAAACAGGAAAAACCAAAATGGGAAAAACCGAAACAGGAAAAACCAAAACGGGAAAAACCAAAACGGGAAAAGGCGGAAAGCGGCTGATCCGCAAAATGGAAAAAAACAACAGAGGCTTAAAATCGGATCCCGGGAAAAACGCACTTCTGCTGCTGGCTGCAGTTCTCGTCCTGCAGCTTGTGCCCGCAGGCGCGGCAATTACCGGAAGCATGGCCAAAGCCCCTGTTATGACTGCAAGCCAAAGCACAGGTACAGAGAAACCATCCATCAAACCATCTGTCACAGCTGCTCATGGAACCGGGAGAAGTGCGGGGACAGAAGAAACATCCGGAAGTGGAACAACCAGGGAATCCGTAAATGAAGAAGCCGGAGACAAGGAGGCGGCAGGCAGGGAAGGAATGCATGAGAAAGCGGCCGACGAAGTGTCCGAAAATGAAAAATCATCTTATGGGGAGACGGACAAAGAAGCCGCAAAAGAAAAATCACCCGACGGGGAGGCAGACAAAGAAGCCTCAAAAGAAAAATCTACTGGCGTAGAGACGGGCAAAGAAGCTGCAAATGAAAAATCATCTGACGGGGAGGCAGACAAAGAAGCCTCAAATGAAACATCATCTGACGGGGAGAGGGACAAAGAAGCCGCAAAAGAAAAATCTCCTGATGGGGAGGCAGACAAAGAAGCCGCAAAAGAAAAATCTCCTGATGGGGAGTCAGACAAAGAAGCCGCAAAAGAAAAATCTCCTGATGGGGAGGCAGGTAATGCCGGCTCAAAAGAAGAAACAGCAGACAAAGAATCGGCAGGCAGGGAAGGAAGGCATGAGAAAGCGGCGGGCGAGACGGCTGCAGATGAAAAATCCCATGACATAGAGGCAGATCAGGCGGCTGCTGACAAGAAAATCACAGGCAGAAAAGTGGCAAACCCTGATACCGCCATAGACAGTGTCAAGGGAAATGGAAAAGACAGCCCTGAGATTCCGGATACGGCTCCGCCTTATCTGAACATGATCGAGGTGAAGGCAAGGGGAAACTCCCGGATCCGAAAGTTCCCTGTTATTGGTCAGAGCGGGGAACAGACTATGGAAGGGGCTGCCCGGGACTATGAAGTGATTCTTTATGCCGAAGATGACCCGGAAGAGGGATTTTCCGGATTGAGATTTGCGGAATTCCGGCTGGAAACGGCGGACGGCGAGGGGAAAACTCTGGAAGCGGTTGTTCCGTTCGGAGAGAATTCCATCCGCCCGGAGCAGGCGGGCAAGGAACGCTCTGCCATATCAACGCCGCGTACCCTGGTGTCCGGAGCAAATCCTCTTTTCCCTTCGCTGCAAAAAGACGGGGTCTACATTTTGCGGACAGTAGTCATCGACTATGAGGGAAACAGGAGCAGTGCGGTCAGCATCAGGCTTGAGATTGACAGCACTTCCCCGAAAATCAAAGTATCTTTGCCGGAGAGAGGGAAAGTGGCATCGTGGCCGTCCTACAGGAGAAGCGATAACTGCGGGGTAGATATTATGATCCTGGAGAAGAATATCAGGAGCTTCAACATAAGGATCGGAAGCAGTCTGGTGATCACGCAGGACAGTGTGAATAAGCAATGGATCTCAAAGGATGAACAGGCCGGGACCACAGTTCTGTCGGTCCCGGCGGAAGAGGTTTTAAAAAACGGGGACGGGAAGATCGAGGTCTCAGCCAGCGTCCTTGATGACGCGTCTCTGAAGACCGAAGAACTGGATGGGATTGACCCGGACATGCTTGAAGTCCGGGATCAGAATGGAAAGCTCACCGCTGGGGCATTCAATCTGGATACAGTGCCTCCGGTCATACGAGTCGGGCATACAGCAGTCACCGGCTTTACCGGAGAAAACGGAGAAGGGGATTCCGGCCAGGCTCCAGCAGAAGCAGGAACAGGGATTTCCAACGGGAAGGAGGCTTTTCTTTACGGAGACAGAGAGGGAGGCCGTGATCTGACCCTTTACAGTAAGAATCCGGTCGAGACGGTGGTCACGATCTCTGACCGGAGCGGCGGGGAGGAGATTATGCCGGACCAGGACCTGATTGATGCCTGGGTTTACCGGAAATTGTCAGGGGAAGGCACTTATACCAGGCATAAGCTGGCAAATAAAACGGAGGGCGGAAGCTCCGGGAAAAAATGGCAGGCGCAATATGTCAGTGGAGAGGAAAAAGAAGGCAGCTTTTATTTTTCGGTCAAAGCGGTCGACCGGGCCGGGAATATAGCGGAAAACAGCAGCGGAACACATACCTGTGAACCTGATGATGAAACAGTCAGTCCCCCGGGCGGGGACCAGGATGAAACCGGAAACGGATCATCGGACGAATCCCAGGCAGGGCCTGCGGGCGGATCTGCGGACGGATCAGCGGGCGGATCAGCGGGCGGATCAGCGGACGGATCTGCGGACGGATCTTTCGGCGGGACAGGAGTACAGGAGAATACTTTTTTCAGGATTTGTAAAGAGAGTCTTGCTCCGGAAGGAGTGTTTGACTGCAGAAAGGGAAGTGCCGGATCCGGATATCCTGCCCTTGATCGGGAGGTGGAATCTGCTTTTACCCTTGTGATAGACAGGACACCGCCGGAACTGTATCTGGGGTATGAGAGCAGCGCTGTTTTTTATTTATATAAAGGAAGTAAGGCAGGCGGGCAGAATGGAGGAACAGCAGGGGATTTTCAGCCTGTTGATGCCTATCTTGGGGGAGCAATGACGGCTTTCGGACAAATCCGGTCAGAAGAGCATACTGATCCTGACAGGGTCTTTTTTGTGGTGCGCAAATCTCCGGGCGGGGAGGCAGAGGAGACCGCCCGGAGGATCTCTTTTGGCAAAGGATCAGAGCGGGCTGAATTCAAAACGGACGGGGATGGACGCTATATCTGTGCCCTGTATGGTACTGATAAAGCCGGAAACGCCGCCGGAGTCTGTGAGCAGCTTGAAAGCGATTATGTAAAAAAAGAGGAGACAGTGAAAATCGAATCACTGATGACGGACGGATGCGGAAATGGATACAGCCCGTATTTTGCCTTTTATGTCGATACCCTTTCTCCCCGGGCTGAATTTGTCTACGGGACGGACAGAGGGCAGCTTTATTTGTACGAGGAGAGACGGGTCGCCGGGGTTCACCAGGCAGGAGAAGCTGCAGGTCCCTCAGTGACAGCAGTAGGAAACGGGAAGATTGTCCCTACGGTCACCTTCAGGGACAGGAATGTCCTGGATGACGGCAGTCTGGAGCTGCTGGAGTTTCGGGGAGAGACGCCCGGGGATATGCATTGCAGGGAAAAGAGACTTATCCATGCGGGAGAAGATCCTGATGGAAATGAGCTGCTGACGGCTTCTGTATCCGTCCTTGACGGAGACAGGGGCTTTGCCTTCTATGCGGTCAGAGGAACGGACCGGGCAGGGAACAGTATACACATCAGTGAACAATTCGACGAAGACACAAAAGTGTCCCCGGAAAGGAAAGACGTCTCCGCAGAGGAAGCGGTAGACGGCGGCTGGCAGGTCACCGACTATCTGCTGGAAGTCGATCAGGTCAGTCCCCGGGTATCGCTGACTTTTACGGCAGGAGAAAATGATAACAGGATCTATTTATACCGGGAAAAGCGGAAAGAGGAAATTCCGGGAGTTACGGCTTATTATAACGGGACGATCACACCTTCGATCATCGTCACAGAGAGAGGGATTATAGATCCGGGCCGGCTGGAGATATTTGAACATATAGTTGGAGATGATCCTGCAGATGCCACAGCAGACAATTCTGCAGATGATTCAGCAGATGAAGCTGCAGATGGCACAGCAGAACATTCTGCAGATGATCCTGCAGATGCCACAGCAGATGATCCTGCAGGCAAAGGCAGAAAACTGAACTTTGACTGCGCGGAGGATCCGGAAGGCAGAGAGGAGAAGAATGTCCGCCAAGTGCGGGATCTGACAGTCCTGGAAGCGGACGGAACCACTGCTTTCTACACAGTGAGAGGAACGGACCGGGCCGGAAATCCGGTCGTAATCGAACGGGATGGGCTTACAGATCCGAAAAAGGCCAGTGGATGCGGCGCTGATGCCGGGACGATCCGGCCTCAGGCCTCCCCTGCGGAAAGGGAAATCGATCCGGCAGATCCGGTCTACAGGTCTCATCTGATGTTTGTGATTGACAGGACCTGCCCGGAAATAGCACTGACCTACAGGTCCGGGACCCGCGCTTATATTTATGCGGACAGAGGGGAAAACGGGATTCGGGAGAGCACAGACCAAAAGCGGACTGCACAGGGAAAAGAGGAACATTTTTTTGCCTTTACAGGGGATACAGCAGAAGTAAAAGCAAAGATCACAAACCGCGGCGAACATATCGATCCCACCCGTCTCATCTGCAGCGTTTCGGACGGAAAAGGAAAGGCAAGAGAAATGCCGGGCTTGGAAGGCTCTGAAGGAGAGATCATTATGAAGGCCGCCCTGGAGGGGGAATATGAGTACAAAGTCTGGGGAACAGATAAGGCAGGAAACGCGGCAGCAGTCACAGAGTGCTTTACCGGACCTGCTTCAGACAGGACGGGAACGAAATCGTCTGACCGGAAGGACTGGAAAAAAAGGACCGAAGGCTGTTCGGAAGACTTTACCCCCCGGTTTACGATCATCATCGACAGGACAGCTCCCCGGATCACAATGGAGTATAAAAATACTTTTTTATCGCGGCGGCAGGATACCTCCGGAATAAATCCCCGGGCATATATTTACGCGGACCGGGGGAAAGTATTGGCGAGAGACGGAAAGGTCGAAGGCGGTCTTTCGGTCTATGTCAGCGGCAGGACGGATGTGACGCTTTCTCTTGAAGAGAAATACCCTGATCCCGGCAGACTTTTCTGCAGCCGTTATTGTGCCGTGCCGGATCCTTCTTCAGGGAGGAAGAAGGAAATCTTAAAAAAGGCGAGCTGGAAGGGAAAAGGAATGGTTTTCAATCCGGCTTCTGCCGCAGGAGATGGCGAGTACCGTTTTGGTGCATACGGGACTGACAGGGCGGGAAACCCTGCTGTCGTCACTGAGCGATTCGCCCCCGGAATGCGGCTGGAGCGGAGGATGGTGCCTGACGGGGACAACAGGCTCCGGACTTCGATCCGCCAGATCCGGCAGGAGAAGGAATACAGGTCTTTGTTTACGATCGTCATAGATACAACAGCGCCGGAATATCGTTTTGGGATCAATCTGCCGGACAATCTGGAGGAGGCATTTGACACAAGCAGGGGAAGGGAGGCTGTCTATTATGGAAGGGCTATGGCTGCAGTCAGAGCATCTTATACGGTCAGAGAACAGAATTTTGACGGGGAGAGGATTTTATCAGAGATCAGCTTCCGCGGATCGGGCGGAGACAAGACATCTGACAGCAGGACATCAGACAGCAGGACATCAGACAGCAGGACGTCAGACAGCAGTACATCAGACAGCAGTACGTCAGACAGCAGTACATCAGACAGCAGTACATCAGACAGCAGGACGTCACGCAGCAGTACACCAGACAGTGGGACATCTGACAGCAGGACTTCGCAGACAGGCAAGGGCACAGCAGGTGTCCGGGCATCTGCACAGAAGCATACTGTGGAGGGAAAAAGAAACCCTGCGGGGAAGGAGGAAACCGGCCTGAACTCACCGGCGTGGGTGACACCGGCGCGCAGGTATTCAGGACTCTCTGCCCGGGGCGGAAAACCCCTGGCTCTTTTTTCTATGTCCGTCGAGGTCTGCGGAAGAAATGAGGGGGCCTACAGGTTTGAGATCGCGGGCTGCGATAAAGCGGGCAACCTGCTGGTTCCGTGCGCCCTTCAGAAAAAAACAGACGCTTCTGCCGCGGTCAGGGCCAGAGCGGCAAGAACTATGGAGCATGGAAGAGGAAAGGGACAGTACTGGTCTGACTGCAAAGTAATCGACGTCACCGCGCCGACCGGCATACTGAAAGTCTTCAGCTCCGGCGGCTCCCCGGCAGCCCGAAAGTCCTGCTGTTATGAGTTCCGCTTTGATACCGACGCAAACCGCCCTGTCCTTTATGAACCCTTCAGAAGGGCATCCGGCGCGGAAGTGGTCATTGTCTCGGAGGACATGTCTCCCACCAGGATCTGCTGCCGGCTGCGCTCAGCAGACCCTGACAAAGATAAGTCCTACCAGGGTGCCAATCCGCTGATCAGTGACTATGGGAGTGCCGGTTCCGGCAGCTTTGACAGCGGCGGGGAATGGATCAGGAGCAACACTCTCAACATAAATGTCAGGGGAGAGCAGGCTTTTTATCTTGAAGATATCGTGATCAGGGACCGGGCAGGCAATGTGCGGATCAATGAGCCGGGAAAAGAGACCACCATGGAGAAAAGCGGGAGGATCTATCTGGATCAGACATCGCCTCAGGTTTCCCGTATTGGGGACGGGGAGGCTCCTCAGATCAGGATTGTCGCGGACAGCCGCTTCACGCGCCACGAGGCGGACGGGGAGAGATATATTTACAGACCGGAGGGCTCCGCCCTGGACCTGCTTGTATCCGTCATTGACCCCGGAGGCCCGGCCCGGAGCTCAGGACTGCACGAAGTGACCTTGAAAGTGACAGCCGGGGACATTGACATCACGGATAAAGTGACAGCTGAAAAAATCCCCTTTGAGTGGAAAAACGCAGGCGCCGCGGAAGGCAGGAGCAAAGATCCGGCAGGCGCAGGCGGGATGGTCTATGGGATCTCAGATGCAGTGATCCACATTCCAACGGAAGATTATGCCCAGTCCAACGACATTACAGTCAGAGTGGAGGCTGTGGATAACAGCGGAAACAGGTCCGCAGTCTCAAGGGACGGAGGCCTGGTCCGGCTCGGAATCGATACGGTCGGTCCCAGGGTGGAAGTCAATTACAGGGACAGTGTGCAGCCGCGCAATGAACGCTTTTTCGCCGGCAGCCGGACTGTGGAAATCGTCGTGATCGACCGGAATACAGACGGCGGGAAAATCCATATCCGGACCAATATTGACGTACCGGACGACTTTACCGCGCCTCATCCAAACAAGACAGAGGACAAAAAGGGAGAGAAAGGGGACCGGGACAGGTGGGTCAAAAAACTGGTCTATGAGCGGGACGGCGATTACACATTGTCTATTGACGGCACGGATGCCCTGGGAAACCCCGTCAGGGATATAAGCTGGAACGGTCCTTCTCCTCATGAATTTACAATCGACAGGACTCCCCCCGGGATCAGTATTGTTTTGAAAAATACCGGGGTCCGAAACGGAAAATACTATAACAGTCCGCAGGAGGCGGAAATTACCATTCTGGAGAATAATTTCAGGCAGGAGGATGTCGTAATGGAACTGACTGCGGGAGCCAGAGGCAGTGACCCGCAGCCCGCAAAGCCGGACAAGCCCTTCTTTTACCCGGCAGGGGAGAAATCGGGGGAGACCCATAAGGCCCTGATCCGGTATGAGGAGGACGGGTACTATTCGATCAGGGTCAATTATACCGATCCGGCGGGCAATACCGCAAAGGAAGCCTTTTGCAGTGAATTTGTCCTGGACCGGACACCTCCAAAGCTGCTTTTTGATCAGAGAGGTCCTTTTGTGCTCGATCCGGACGACGGTCACGTGGAGGAAGACCGGGAACCTGGCCAGTCTGAGACCAGTGTATACCGGGGAGTACCGGAAACGGACAGCGGTCGTCAGGAGGGCCGGGAGCCGTTTCTGACTGAGCGGGCTCCTGTGGATGATCTGGTATATACGACGGGTGACTTCAGGCCGTTTGTCAGGGTAGAGGACACATATTGGGACAGGGAAAAGTCCTTTTTTGAGGCGCAGGAAGCCGGAAGAGGAGCCAGAATCACGAGCCGGGCGGAAAATGAGGAAGAAAACAGGTTTTTTGATCTCTGCATGCCGGAATTTGAAATCAGGAAGAAATATGACGGCGTCTATTACGTGCGGGCCTGTGCGGCGGATCTTGCCGGGAACAGAAGCCAGGAGGTGAATTTCCGCTTCAGTCTGAACAGGTTCGGATCTTCCTTTGAGGAGGGAGATGCCGGAAGTGAGAAACCGGATCTCAGGAACAGCCCTACACGGGCCTACATATACAGATATTTTAACAGGAGGACAGATGATCCTGTCTCGATCCGGGAGATAAACCCTGTCGGGATCCGGGAGTATGAGATTCTCATGATCAAAGACGGTTTCTCCCGAAAGCTGAAGGAAGGAGAGGACTTTCAGAGAATAATCGAGAAGGAGACGGAGGGGGACTTCCGTTACAGATATGAGATATTCAGCCGTGTGTTCGCCAGAGAGGGCGGCTACAGTTTTGTGATCAGCAGCCGGGACAGGGCAGGCAATGAGAATTCCACAGGGCAGGTGATGAGTGAGGACCAGGATACAGGCAGGCTGTCTGTACAGGCGTTTCCGATTGCTTTCAGTGTGGATAAGACATCACCTGTCAACCGGATCACGGGGATCAGTCCCTCTGATGAGCGATTCAGGGGTAAGTCGCTGAACTTTTCGGTGCACCCGGAAGACGGCCAGTCAGGGGTGGCAAGTGTGGAACTGCGCTTCCAAAGTGAACCGCCTGCGGGCGGGCGGAATAAAAACGGAAAAGATTCCGGGAGGATTCTCAGCTACAGATACATGGACCCCGGGGAAGAGGAGGACGAGACACACAGAAATCTGGCGGTTTATGAGGGAGAAGAGGGAATCGTGATCCCTGTCCATTTGGAGGAAAAGAACAGCTGGCAGTATCTGGAGATCGTGACAACTGACCGCGCCGGGAATGTCAGCATTGACTATCGGGCAGAGGGAATATATGAGGACGGCGGTGCCATGAAGCATCTGGCGGATCACAGACGCCGCTTTCTGGTCAGCACAAACCCCGTGGTCCATTTGCTGGTGCTGATTTCTCCATGGCTGGTTCTGCCGGCTGCCTCAGCTGTGATTTTTCTGATTGCGGTGAAGATTAGAAAAACGCGCAGAAGCGCCCTTATTGAGGCAGATCTTGATAACCGAAAGGCCAAAGAGAATAAAAAATGAGCCGATATCCGGCATTTCAGCTTCTGCCTGGCGGGGCGGGCCAAAGTCTTTACGGGGCAGGCAGTTCTTCTGAGTTAGTCTTTTTTGACATTTTCGTATTTGCCTGAACAGCACACAGGAGTGACCGGGCAGGAAAAAGGACAGGAATCGGATCTGCTGAAAACATTCCGGACTTTCTTTTCCGGGGACCGGATATTTACAGCCGGAAAAAAGCTCTGATACGCTTATTTACAGAAAGAAGCTTATCTCCAGCCTGCCGGAGGAGCTGATCAAAGAAAATGTTAAGAACAAACGATCCGCGAGGATGGCCGCGTGCGCGTCATAGCCTGGATCCTGCGGCCCTTATAAAGGGTTTGCAGGGAAAGGTTTCTGCAGGGCAAATACACTGCAGTCATGCGCACGTGGTGCAGACTCGCGGGCAAGTCTTGAAAAGGAGGAGTGAACAGATGGTTACACAGAAGGACATTTCAGTTGCCTGCGGGGTGTCTGTTGCAGCTGTCAGCAGAGCGCTGAACGATCACGCGGATATCAGTGCGGGGACCAAGCAGCGGATCAAAGACATGGCCGAAAAAATGGGATATGTGAAGAACAGTGCCAAGAAAAAGAGGGATCACACTTATCTGATCGGCATCCTTTTCACAGAAAAGGAGCTCACTGTTTTTCATAATGAGATTATCATCGAAATCAGGGAGTATCTCATAAAATGGGGATATGACCTATTGATCCTCAATCCGGTGGAAAAAGAAAAAGGAGCGGCCGAAAGACCCGGTTATCTGTCCAGGGCAAGGCTTCTGGGCCTGGAAGGGATCCTGCTTTTCAGTAATATACAGGAGGAAGCATTCTGCCTCAGTCCGGAACAGAAGGGCCTGCGGGAACTTGTATTCGGAGAAATACCTGTGGTAGCGGTCGACTGCGGTTTTGCTTTCTGCCGCTGTGTCAGGCCCGCGTACGAAGAAGGCATTCGAAAGCTTTTTGACTATATTTACAGTCTGGGGCATCGCAGGATCGCTTTTTTGTCGGGAAAAGACTCTATGTATCAGAACATTCTGGAGAAAGAGATACGTTTGATCACGAGCCGGGAGGGACAGAATATTCCGCACAGTTTTTTCTGTTTTCTCAAGGCGGGAAGCGAGGAGGAAGCCGCGGAAAAGACATTGGAGCTGCTGGGGGAAGACAGGTGGCTTCCTCCCACCTGTATATTGTTCGGCGACGACACCATGATGCAGGGAGGGATCAAAGCGATTTTACAGAGAAAACTCAGGATACCCGAGGATATCTCAGTAGCAGCCCTGAGCTTCCGGAATTGCGGGACCATATCCGGGAGGACGGTGACATCCTGGTCCATGCCGCCTGACAGGATTGCCAAAAAGGCTGTTGATATGATTATTCACGAGATCAGGGTGCCCGGTGGATGTCTTAGGCAGACACAGTTCGTGAAGGGTGACATGATTGAAGGAGAGACCGCCTGTATCCTGCAGCAGTGCTGATAAGGGAAGACTTTTTTATCCTCGCAAAAAAATACAGGTATTCGCGTGCCCTGTCATGAAAAAAATCCGGAAACGTTTTATTTGGGGATGTGAAAGGTCTTACAGGGGTCTGCGAAGTGCTTCGCATGGAAAGGAAAAACAATATTCAGGCTTTTTTGACATCGGACACAGAAGGTCCGGGACGGGGCATTCCTGCGGCGGACAGAGCGGCTGCCCCGCCCTTTTGATGCAATCGGACAGAGCGGCTGCCCCGCCCTTTTGATGCAATCGGACAGAGTGGCTGCCCCGCCCTTTTGATGCAATCGGACAGAACCGGCTCTCCCGTGCGCGAACCTCCTGATTGAAAAAAGTAACGACAGACAGGCTGCTGTTTTTGGAGTGATTTTCAGAGATATTTCCGGGAAGGTATTTTCAGGACAGGTATTTTCACCTTTTTTTCACCGATGCTCACTGTAATTGTTGAAACGAATGATGTATAATCGTCTGAGCATTATTATGATATCGGGGTTAAAAGGTGGGAAAAGACCCGGAGCCTTTTCCCGGCTTTTGACCTTTACATCTTATTGTTGAAGATGAGCTGTTGAAACAGTCTGCTTAAAGTGCATGACACAGGAAGCAGGGCACAGCTTTTTCATATATGTTTGTGAACAGGAGGTTATAGCCACGAGTATGGATCATAACATAACAGGACAGGGAGACCTGAACCGGGATCACCCCAATCAGGAAGACATAACAAGGGAGAAAAACATCTCTGAAGTCCCCGGTTCGAATGAAAATGAGGCGGCAAGTGGAAAATCCACGGACAGGGAATTTGTCCAGGGGAGCCTGGACCCTCAGGACCCCACGGCTGAAAAACCATACCAGGGGAGCCTGGATCCCCAGGAGCCCTCGTCTGAAGACGCGTATCAGGGAAGCCTGGATCCTCAGGGAGCATCTGCCGGAACAAGGAAGCAGGGGAGCCTGAACCCGCAGAAAGCTGTCCAGGGAAGTCTGGATCCTCAGTCGGCCCCTGACCGGAAAAATGTCCAGGGAAGCCTGGCTTCGCCGGGGATGGGTCGGAGAACAACAGGAGAGGCTGCTCCTTCAGGCCCTGCAGCCGGTAAGGCTGCTTCTTCAGGAGCGGGAGCCGGAGCTCAATCAGAAAGCTCAGTCTCTGCGGCATCGGACTCGGCAAAATCCGCTGTTAAAGCAGCAGAACAGGGTGCAGCCCCTGCGGGAATCGGGGACGGTGCTGCAGGCGATATCGGCAGCGGGCATAATGCGGTCCCTGCGGAAGTTCCGGGCGGAACTTCAGGGGATGCTGTGACCGGAGCTCCGGAAACTGCCGCAGCTGCAGCATCCGCATCCTCAGACTCCGCATCTGAAGCCGGCGGAAATGGAAGCTCAGCAGATGCCGGGGCGGCAGCGGCTTCTGCCGCAGCTGCAGCATCCGCATCCTCAGACTCCGCATCTGAAGCCGGCGGAAAGGAAAGCTCAGCAGGTGCCGGGGCGGCAGTTGCTTCTGCCGCAGCTGCAGCAGCCACAGCCGCAGTCTCCACAGCTGAAGCCGGAGGAAAGGGAAGCTCAGCAGGTGCCGGAACAGCCGTCACGTATGCTCCGGTGATGGCCGAAGTTGTGGATGCAGAGGAGCAGAAAAAAAAGAATAAGGAGAAAAAATCGCACAGGAAAGCAATAGCCTTCTGGATCTCGTTTCTTCTCATCCTTTCGCTGCTAAGCGGAGTCTATTACGTCGGATATAAGTACTGTGAGACCCACTTTATGCCGGGATCCACGATCAACGGATTTGACTGCAGCGGTCTCACGGAAGAAGAGGCGGAGAAAAGGTTCGCGGACGCGGCGGATAAATATACCCTGAATATCCATTTCCGCGGCGGTTCGACGGAAGTTCTCACTGCGCAGGATATAGGTTTTGCCTACAAGCCGGACGGAAGTATCGGTGCAATGATCTACGGGCAGGACCGGACCCTGTGGCCAAGATACTTATTTGAAGATTATGCATATACTCTGGAGCTGGGAGGAAGCTGTGATCCCGATCTCCTGACCAGTGCCCTGTCTGCTCTCCCGGAACTTCAGGAAGAGAATATGCAGAAACCTCAAGACGCCTATATTCAGTTTATGGACGGAAATGAGACTGAAGACGGGTCATTTCAGGTCATCCCCGATAATCCGGGAAACACGATCGACCTGGTTCAGCTGGCAGCGGGAGCAGGAGACGCCGCTGCCCGATACGAGCAGGACATAGACGCCGAGAAGATCGCGGGAGCCTATAAAGAGGCGGAGAAAAAGGCGGACGATCCGGAGCTGGTGGCAAGATGCAAGGACCTCAATGATATTGTGGGCGCCAGCATCACCTATGTTCTCCCTGATCATACCGAACTCAAGCTGAATTCGGATGTCATGAAGGACTGGCTTGTCCGGGATGAAAAAGGCAGACTTGTCAAGGATGACGAAGTCTGGGATGAACAGATCTGGAAGTTTATGGAACTGCTTGCCTACAATTCCAACACGATCGGAACAGACAGAGAGTTCAACTCCACAGCCCGAGGGACGATAACGGTCACAGGCGGCGACTACGGATATATGGTCAATCAGATCGAGGAGCATGATCTGCTGGTAAAAGACCTTGCGGAAGGAAAGGTGGAGACCCGGAAACCCTCTTACTATATTTCCGCCTATAATGATGAGACCGAAAATGACGGTATCGGGAAAACCTACATGGAAGTCGATCTCACAGCCCAGCACATGTGGTGCTACATCGATGGAAAGATGGTCCTTGAGAGCGACTGTGTCACCGGAGACCCCACGAATAAACATGAAACGCCGACAGGTGTTTTCGGAATCATGTTTATGAAGAAAGACGCGACACTACGCGGAATCCAGCAGAAGAATGGAAAATATGAGTATGAGACCAAGGTCAAATACTGGATGCCTTTTTACGACGACTGCGGGTTCCATGACGCCTGGTGGCGCACTGCCTTCGGCGGTGAAATCTATAAAGGAGACGGTTCTCACGGCTGCGTCAATCTTCCATCCGAGGCGGCTGAGAAACTGTTTTCCTATTGTGAAGACAAAATGCCCGTTGTGATTTACAAATAAGGCTGTAATTTGTCGAAATGGCAGCAAAAAATATAAATACAGCAGTGATCTATAAAAGTGGTTGTGATTTAAATAAGGCTGTGATCTATTGATCAGAGAAAAGCCCGGCAGCCGGAGATGGCCGGCAAAGGATTACAGGAGAAAACCAGAATGGCAGAGATTAAAGAGATTATCAGACAGACACAGAACAAGTTCCTGAATATGTTTGAATTCAAGGGAAAAAATAAAGTGGGACATGATTTCCGCTATTTTGTGGCCTCCCGCGCCGAAAAGGAAGAAGACCTCAAGGCAGTGAGCGGAGAGAACCACCCCGACGGAGTGATTATGTACGCTCTCTACGGAGAAAAGAAGGACCGTGTTGTCCTGATCAGGCAGTACAGATATCCTCTCGGAGATTTTATTTATGAATTTCCTGCCGGCCTGGTGGAAAAAGGAGAAGACTTCCGCGAGTGCGCTGTTCGCGAAATGCACGAGGAGACAGGGCTTACACTGACGCCCGTGAATGCAGGCCCTATGTTTGAAGCTCCCCGCTTCACGACGGCCGGCCTGACGGATGAATCCTGCTGTATGGTGTACGGATATGCTTCCGGAGAACCCAGCCGCAAGTATCTTGAAGAGGGAGAGGAAATACAGATCATTCTGGCTGACAGGGACGAGATCCGCCGCATCCTTAAGGAAGAGAGAGTGGCCCTCATGTGCGCCTATCAGCTCATGCATTTCCTTGCGGACGAGGAACCTTTTGCCTTCCTGAATGCCTGACAAAAGAGATTGCTGTAGGCTTGCAGGTTTTCGGGCAGTCCTGCCCGGGAAGCTGCAGCTGCCCTGACCAGATCTCAGAAGGAGGATACCGGTGTGAGTAAACAATACAGACTTTCCCGCTCCGGGGACACAGGAGAGGCCGGTCCGGATTGCCGGGAATTCATTTCCTGTTCCGGAGAGAACTCTTCCTCCGGTCTGCGGGAATGGATTGCCAGTGCACAGGAGAAGAAAAAACGCATACATCCGCGCGGAAGCTCAGCAGTACTCATCCCCATCCTGATCCGGGACGGAGCCTTTCATGTTCTCTATGAAGTCCGCTCCTCAAAGCTCCATACACAGCCGGGAGAAGTCTGTTTTCCGGGAGGCAGGATCGAGACGGGGGAGACCCCGCTGGAAGCCGCGATCCGTGAGACGACAGAGGAACTCTGTGTCAGGAGAGAACAGATTGAGATCGTCGGAGAACTGGAAAATACGGTCGGTCCCGGCGGGATACCCTTCTATTCTTTTGTCGGGGTTCTTCACGGCTATGACGGTACATGGTCCGGAGAGGAGGTTGAAAGTGTTTTCACACTGCCTCTTGACTGGATCCTGTCAAAGGACCCTGATATTTATCAGGTGAAACTGGAGAACAGGATTCCGGAGGATTTCCCCTTCGAACTGATTCCGGGGGGACGGTCCTACCATTGGAGGAGCAGATCATACCCGGTTCCTTTCTACACCGGCACGGATCCCATGCTCTGGGGTATGACAGCCCGCGTCACTCACAGCCTGGCGAGGCTGCTCCGTCTGACAGCCGGGGAAAACGGTAATGAACTCAGTAGTTAATAGTTCTGAGAAAAGAAATGCCCCGACTCAGGAAATAATAGTTCTGAGAAAAGAAATGCCCCGACTCAGAAGTTAATAGTTCTGAGAAAAGAAATGCCTGACCCAGGAGACAATAGTATCTGAGACAAGAAACGCCCCGAACGGACTATGTCCGTCGGGGCGATGCTTTTTATGACACGGCCCGCGTAATGTATTTTCCGCCTTGCGGCGGACGCGGGCTGGTCGGGGGGAGAGAGCGGCGTGACCGCCTCTGCCCTATTGACGCTTCGATACCAGGGAAGTCTGACAGCGAAACTTATTTCAGAGCTACATTATTGGAAATGTAGTAGGAGTAACCTCTCTTTTTGCAGTAGTTGATGATTGCCTTGCGCATGGCAGCGCTCCTGGTATACTCAAGGAGAGCTATGGACTTGTGGGCTCTCTTGACCAGTCTCAGATAAGCTTCATAGTATAATCTGTCGGAACTGAGCTGCTTCGCGAAACCATTGTTGTTGTAGTTCGCGATTCTGGTGAGTACCTCTTCCTGCATGACTCCATCGATACAGGCCTGTTTTCCTGTTCTGATGGTGTGCTGTACAAAGACGTCTCCGCCGTTGATGATGATTTTGAATCCCTTTGCTTTACATCTTCTGAGGATGTAGACCAGGCCGTTATAGATGGGGGCGCGATGGTATTCATACCATACATCGGTGTTATCGACCCACAGCCCGTCTACGCCTTTTTTCTTAAGGTTGGCTGCCAGCGTATTGACAACAAAGTCCTGCCAGGCGACTTTGGAAGTATCGATCCATTTTTCGCTGGGCCAGTTGTCATAGTTGCCGAGAGTGTATTTCTTAAAACGTTTGTAGTAGGAACGATATGTAGCGATCGAACCGATGCTCAGGTAAGAATAGACCTTGCGGCGGCCTCCTTCTTTAAGCTTTGTGATCTCTGACTTGGTATAGTTCTGACCATCGATGACGATTGATTTATAGTTTTTGACTTTGGATACATTCCCGTGAAGGTTGACGCCGATGAAGACGCCCCAGGTTGTCGTGGAGGCTGCTTCGGCAGGTATGGCGGCTGCAGGAATGATACAGGTTACAGTGATGGCTGCTGCAAGAAGAACTGCGGCAAGACGTTTCAAGATGGCTGCTTTGCGATTGGAATGAGTTGTTTTACTCAAATAATTCCCTCCTTTTGCGTTCGCATACATAATTAAATTGTATCTGTTCGGATTCTACCATACTTGTGGCCATGGGCGGGTGCCCGCAGACATGTATGATTAAACTACGCATTGCTCCGTGCTCCGCACTCCCGCAATGCTCCACCCATTCGCACCCCCGCCCCGCTGCAGGCGCGTCCCGCGCCTTTGCGTTGCTCTGTGCTCATGTGTGGGCGCTCGCAAATGTCCGCAAGACCGGATATGCGGGGCATATCCGTCTTTTGCGGCCGCTTGCTCGCTGTTTCTTACATACTTGTGGCCATGGGCAGGTGCCCGCAAACATGTATGATTAAACTACGCATTGCTCCGCGCTTTGGCGCTCCCGCAATGCTCCACCCATTCGCACCCCGCCCCGCGGCGGCCGCTTTGGCGGCCTTGCGTTGCTCTGTGCTCATGTGTGGGCGCTCGCAAATGTCCGCAAGACCGGATATGCGGGCATATCCGTCTTTGCGGCCGCTTGCTCGCTGTTTAATCATACTATCAGATTATTTGTACAAGATAAAGCACCAATGTTAAAATCAGGTAAAATATAAAGTTACAGCCGTCTCGAAACCCGGGGAGAGACAGGGGACGGGGAGACAAAGAAACGTTCCCTTCTGCCTTCCAGCCCACCCCAACCCCGGTATGACAGCGAAGACAGCAGTGCTTCGCTTTGAGGAACGGGCTTTTCCAGAGGTTATACACACCATTTACAAGGCCTGTTGAGACCTGCTGCCACCTTTGCCGCCCCCTGTCCGTGGCGGCGGTGACGTTGCGAAAAATATTCAGGTAAGATATAATTAAAAGCTAATATGCGTACACAAAACCGGACTATTCTGTGATGATTATTAATTAAAACGGAGGACAGGAAGAATAGAAAATGATTTGGAAGAAGATCTTATTTATTTTTAATCCGGTTGCAGGCCGCTCACAGATCAGAAACTATCTTCTGGATATTATCGAGACACTTAGTGCGGCAGAATTTAAAGTGGTTTGTTATCCGACGAAAGGCCGCGGTGATGCCCGCAGGCTTGCCCGTGAGCGTCTGGATGACTATCTTTATATTGCGTGTGCAGGCGGGGACGGAACGCTGGACGAAGTAGTCTCCGGCATGATGGAAAACCCCAATAAGCCCTTTGTGCCGATCGGCTATATCCCTGCCGGCACAACCAATGATTTTGCATCCAGTCTCGGAATTCCTTCGGACATGAGAATGGCGGCCGAGATTATTGCTCAGGGAAAGACATTCCGCTGTGATCTGGGGCTGTTCAACGAGACGGATTATTTCACATATGTCGCTGCATTCGGGCTTTTCACAGGGACATCTTATGAGACACCCCAGGAACTCAAGAATCAGCTGGGGCACTTTGCCTACATTCTTCAGGGTGCTTCTGAATTGGGGAAGATCAGAGCCTACCATATGCATGTGAATGCCATCTCTGAGAAAGACGGAGAGGAGCACATCATAAATATCGAAGGAGAGTTTGCCTATGGAATGGTCACAAACTCGAAAACGGTCGGCGGCTTTCCCAATCTGGCCGTGAAAGGGATAGATCTGCAGGACGGTCTGTTTGAAGTGACCCTGGTCCGCATGCCCAAAAATCCGCTCGAACTGAGTGAAATCTTTATGAAACTGGGAAATCCGGATTTTGACAGTCAGATGCTCATCAGTTTTCAGACATCGGAGATCACATTGAAAAGTGATGAGATCATTGCATGGACACGGGACGGAGAATATGCCGGCGCCCATAAAGAAGTGAGACTGAAGAACTGCCACGAGAAGCTCAAGATTCTCGTTCCGGGAGATATGGCGTCTCCGTAATCTTTATGGACAGAAAGCCTTTGGGGAAGCGATATATCCCCGCAGCCTTCACGTACAGAGGATCATATGCAGAGGAAAATGGATGGGGTTATTTGAAAATAAAAAAGTAAATAAGCCTGAATGTTTTTTTGCGGGATATTTTTGCATCATCATTGTTCTGCTGGTCTGGAATCTGCTTCACTGCGGTTCTTTTTCCTGGGAGATCCAGGAGTGCGGGCTGGATGCCGGAACCAGTGTCCGGCAGGACGAAGAAGGCAGATTCGAATTGACGGACGGCGGGGAGATTCTGATCCGCTTTGAAACGGATGGAAAAGACCGTGGCCGGGAAAAAGGGGTTTTGTGCGGAGCCGCCCTTCTGGAATATAAAAACCAGAACAATCTGAGATTCGGAAGTGAGAAGCTGAAAGCGGAGATCTTAAGTGAATCCGGACAGGTGATTACGTCAGCGGAGCTGCCACTGACCCGGCAGATTTCTTCCGTGTATGATGAGACAATTTCGTATTTCACATTTGATACAGAGCAGACACGCGCCATCGGAGAGGGCCGGCAGCTGCTGCTGAGGATTCGCTCGGAAGGACTCGGCCGCAGCGGTGTCTTTTACGGAACGCAGACAGGTCAGGAGGGGAAGACTGTCGCCGCAAGGATTTATTATCGGACAAAAGTTTTCAGTCCATTCCTCAGTCTGTTTTACTTTGTCCTGGAAGCCTTGACAGGATTCACGGCTCTGTGGCTTTGCAATGTCCGCAGGATGCCCCTTTTTCCGGATGGGAAAAGGCGTCTCGGGACCTTATCCGGAACCGGCTCTGTCCGGGGCCGGGAGCGGGAAGCCGAAGAAGGATTCCTCAGGGGAAAAGATTCCCGGGCTGACCGGGGGGAAAACAAAGGCGCAGGCGGAACGCAAAGGGCTTTGCGGATGGCAGTCCCGGCTCTGATCGCCGCGGCAGCGCTTGCGGTCCTGCTGGTTTTCATGGGGGCTGCTTATCTTCGTGCTGTCCGTACCATGGAGGACAAGTATCATGCAGGGGTGCTCTGCACTGCGGAAAATCACAAGCAAAGGGTCACTCTGAAGGAAGGAGACGTGATCCGGCAGCGGTTCACCGCTGAAGAAAATATGCTGGGAGGATTGGGAGTCTTTCTGAAAATAAAAGAATCCCCGGAGGCAGACGGATCTTCAAAAGGAGATGAAGCCGTGCAGGGTGACCCCGTCCTGACCTGGAAAGTTCTGGAGGAGGGGGACAGGGGAGACACAGTCCTCTCATCCGGCGAAAGTGCTCTGCATGCCCTGGGGTATATGGATGAGCATCTGGGACATGACAGTATAGATTCCGCCCTTCTGAAAGCCGCCGAAAAAGCCAGGTGGCTGCCCCTGGAGGAACCTGTCAGGGATACCGCCGGACGTACCTTATATCTGGAACTGGCTCTGCAGCCCCCGGATCAGGCGGAACAGGGACAGGCAGATGAAGAGTCCTCTTCCGTGGCAGTCAGAATGACGGAAGCGACCAACGGCACGTTTTTACTCAACGGTCACGAAGAAGAGGCTGAGATCTGCCTTCTGGCGGGATACCGCAACAACGGATTCCTGAAAGGGCTCTTTTTCCGTCTGAGTATGGCTGTCCTTTTGGTGTTCGCTGCCCTGTCTGCCTTCTGTCTGCTGAAAAAGCCCTCGGCTCAGGCAGTTTATCTGGCGGCTGCCCTCTCGACCGGCTTTTTGTTCAGCTTCATGACACCTGCCTTCACGGTCCCTGACGAGAGGACACATGTGGACACGATCTACATGATCTCCAATGATCTTCTGGGAATCCGGGATGTGCCCGGACCCGATAAGCTCTATAAGAGAGCGGCGGATATAGATTCGTCGAGAGTGAATACCATGCAGCTGACCGCGGACAGATACCGCGAGGTCGAGGAAGGGCTCTTCGGGAGAGTTCCCGCTCTCACCCTGGACGGAAATGCGTCAGACGGACGAGAGCTGGTGACAGGCTATGCCAGGACGGCCCTGGAAAACGTGACCATTTTCAACTATCTCCCCGCCGCGGTCGGCTTTACACTGGGAAGGCTGGCGGACAGAAATCTGATCACCATGGTCATGCTTGCCCGATGGATGAATCTGCTCGCCTCCGTACTGCTTATGTACGCTGCGGTGCGGCGCATGCCGTTCGGAAAGGCCTGCCTTGCCGTGATCGGCCTCTTTCCCAAGACGCTGCAGGTGACAGCTTCCTGCTCCTATGACGGAATTCTGATCGCCGGAACTTTTTTCTTTATCGCCTGTGTCTTCGATATGATGGAAAAAATTGATTCGAAGAAGGTCTGTGTGACGGATGTTCTGCTCCTGCTTTATTCAGGGTACTTCGTCGCGGCAAATAAAGCCGGCACTTATCTTCCGATCACAGGCCTGGTCCTCTTTCTGCCCCTGGCAGCCCCTTCATTGGCAGAAGGAAAAAAACGTCTGAGCAGAGAAAAAGCGGCGGCTCATCCCGGCGGAAGAAGAGCCGCGGACCAATCCGGCAGAGCAGGAGCCGCGGACCAATCCGGCGGGACAAGAGCGGCGGGTCATCTCCGAAGAGAAAGAACGGAGAGATATGACGGCCTTTTTTCAGGAAAGAAGGGCTTCAAAAACGTATGTCTTATGCTGGCGGGGTTCTGCAGTGTGTTTGTCGCAAAATCTCTGTCGAGGGTTTTTGGAATGCTCCTTCGTCCCTCCGGTTCCGCGTCACTCGTGTCAGGGACCAGGACGCTGTATTCTATATCCGATTTTATTGACCAGCCCCTGGGTCTGATCCGTGTGATGCTCAACACTGTGCGTGTGAGAGGAATCGGGATGATCGGGGAAGCAGTAGGGAAAAACCTCTGCCAGAAAGGGGTGCTTGTCGCAGCCTTTCTGATACTGGCCTGGCTGGGCATCCTTTTAAAGAAAGAGAAAAAAGAGAGGCATCCTGTAACCGGGTCCGGAGACGGAGACGGGAAAGGATCTTCGGATCATAAGAAAAATACCGGCTTTGCGCTGACGGCGGGAAGAAGGATCTGGATCTTCCTGCTGATTGCCGCGGGGATCAGCCTGATTTTCCTTGCAATGCTCCTGGGGTTCACAGAGAAGGGAACCGATTATATTACCGGCCTGCAGGGGAGGTATTTCCTGCCTTATCTGCCCCTGGTCATGCTGCTTCTTCGAAGCGACAGGCTGCGGACTGCTTTTTCAGATATTTCGATCATCCGGGCAGGCGCATACCTGGATCTTCTGACATTTTTCCAGATTCTCTGCGCGTATTTTAATGTCTGGTAGAGAAAGCGGGATCGGGCAGAGAGAAGAAAACCGAATCGGACGAAGATAAGAGAGCCGGATCATGCGAAGAGAAGAGAGCCGGATCAGGCAGGGAAAGCCAAAGCAGCAGGGAAAAGACAGGCCTGGCCAGGGAAAGCCGGCTGCTGTCCGTCCGCCATCAGGCCCGACAGCATAAATGCCATTGACAGCACAGACTGCCCCGGTCCCGGAGGCGGATCGTGAAAGTCCGGAGGAATCATTTTTGATTAAAGACAATAAGGGAAAAAACCTCCTGGACAGCCAATTCCGGGAAACAGATTCCCCCAATACGAATGGCGCAGACCAAGACCGCCGCAGGGGGAGCCGGCAGAAGACGAAATACCCGGATTCCCCGCCTAAAGGAGACCGGCAGAAATCGGTGGGGCGCAATGCGGTCCTCAATGTGGTCCGCGTCGCCTGCCAGATCATTCTGCCCATGGTCACTTTGCCCTACTGTTCACGCATCCTTCAGGTGGAGAACATGGGGAAGGTGAATTTCGCCTTCTCCCTGGTTACTTTTTTTGCCCTTCTGGCAGACCTGGGAGTTTCTGTATACGGCGTGCGCGAGGGAACCAAGCGAAGTCTTTCCAGAAGGAGATTTGACCGCTTTGCCTCCGAGGTGTTCGCGGTCAATATCCTGATGACTGCGGTATCTTATGCCCTATTGGCGCTGATCATGTTTCTGGTGCCGGGACTCAGGCAATATGTGGCGGTTGTCGGAGTTCAGAGCCTGTTTATTCTCTTTACCACCATGGGCATCGAATGGGTCAATGCAGTCTATGAGGATTATTTTTTCATAGCGGTCAGAACGATCCTGATCCAGGTTCTGTATACAGCATCTGTCTTTATACTGGTGAGAAGGCAGGAGGACTATCTGCTCTTTACCTTCCTGACAGTTATGGTGACAGGTGCATCCTCGATTGCCAACTGGATCTACTGCAGGCGCTATGTGACGATCAGGCCGGTCCCGGAGGGAATCCGCAGACACTTCCGACCCATGAGCGTCTTTTTTGCCAACAACATGGCTATAACCGTCTATGTCAACGCTGATATGGCTATGCTGGGCCTCTTCTGCGGAGACTATTACACCGGTATTTACGGATCTTCCATGCGGATCTATCAGTGCATGAAGACCCTGATGACAGCCATCTATACAGTGACTATACCCCGTCTTTCCATGCATGCCGCCAAGGGGGAGAAGGAGCCGTTCCGCAGGCTTCTGACGGATGTCTGTGCATCGATTCTGCTTTTGATCGTTCCGGTGATCGTCGGACTGATCCTCTATGCGGATGACATCATGGAGCTGGTATTCGGAGCTTCCTATCTGCCCGGAGCCCTCTCTCTGCAGCTTCTCGCGGCAGCCCTGCTCTTCGCGGTCGGGAACGGAATAGCGGTCAACTGTGTCAATGCCCCGCTGGGCGAGGAGCGTGTCAGTATGATGGCGACCATCTGCGCCGCTGTCTCAAATGTGGCTCTGAATCTCTTTATGATTCCTCTTTTCAAAGAGATTGGCGCGGCTGTCACTACGATCGCAGCGGAGGCCCTGGTGCTTGTGATCTGCCTGGTCCGGCTTCCCGGCTGGAGCAGACTGCTGGATCTTCGCGTCCTTGGCCGAAATACTCTTCATACTGTGGCGGGAGCACTGTTCCTTGCTGCCGTCCGCCTTATATTTGCCCCCCGTATCGCGTCCCTGCCGGTCCGTATGGCTGCTGCCATTCTGGTCAGTGCGGCAGGATACGGCATTGTGCTTCTTCTATTAAGAAATGAATACCTGATCGGGATACTGCGCAGGAAAAAGCAGGGAAAAGCAGCGGAATAAAACGGATGCCGTGCAGGATATTTCATAGGAAAAACAGAGAAAACCGGTGGAAAAAAACGGATGCCGGGCAGGATACCGTGGAGAAAAAACAGAAAAAACGGCGGAAAATAAATGAATGCCGGGCAGGATGCTTAGAAAAAAGGATCGCAGACTATGGGAAATAAGCTTTTGCTGATCATACCCGCCTATAATGAGGCGGAGAATATAGAGCGCGTCGTGGACAATCTGACAGAAAACTACCCTCAGTACGACTATGTGGTGATCAATGACGGGTCATCGGATGACACATCCGCGATCTGTCATCGCCGGGGCTATAATATCATCGACCACCCTGTCAATCTGGGACTGGAGGGAGCCTTCAGGACGGGAATGAAATATGTCCTCTACAGGGATTATGAAGGCGCCGTCCAGTTTGACGCGGACGGACAGCACAGGCCTGAATACATAGGGGACATGTATAAAGCCATGCAGGAAGGATACGATGTGGTGATCGGCTCCAGATTTGTCACTGAAAAAAAGCCCTTTACAGCCAGAATGATCGGCAGCAGGCTGATTGCGGCGGCCATCAGACTGGCATCGGGCAGATCCATTGCCGACCCGACCTCCGGCATGCGCCTGTACAGCCGCAAGATCTGTGCTGAACTGGCTGCCAATGTCAACTACGGCCCCGAGCCTGATACGATCTCCTGCCTGGCCAAGGAAGGGGTATCGATCAGGGAGGTCCAGGTCCGCATGGACGAAAGAATCGCGGGAGAGTCTTATTTAAACGCCTTAAAATCTGCCTGGTATATGGCGCGCATGCTGATCTCCATCCTGGTGATCCGCAATGCCCGCTGATGCCGGTAACGGGGGAAACCTATGATTACAATGTCTATACAGCTCAGGGCAGCGCTCATTCTCGGCGCGGTTATTACCATGATGGCGATGCTGAGGCAGATCCGCAAAAGGAAGATGAGAATCGACTCCTCCATATTCTGGGTCCTTTTTTCCTTTATTCTGGTCCTGATCGCGGTCTTTCCCGATCTCGTCTACATTGCATCCAGTCTGCTCGGGATTATTTCACCCGCCAACCTGGTTCTGGCGGGTATCATTCTGATCCTGATCGTCAAAATGTTTCTAATGACCCTGGAGATGTCTGAAATGAAGGAAAAGCTGGCGGAGCTTGCCAGGAGCATTGCCCTCAGGGAGGAGAGAGAAGCCTGCATGTCGCGTAACCGCCCCGATCATGCGGAAGAAGAGGACGGGACAGAAAGCTGAAAATGACATTCTGCGGCAATGAGACAGCAAAGGGATCCGGTGCGGAAGCCTTCACATGCGTCAGGACCAAGGGATCCGGTGCGGAAGCCTTCACATGCGTCAGGACCAAGGGATCCGGTGCGGAAGCATTGTATACCTTGTTAAACCTTGTATTCATTGTCAGGAGAGTCCGCACAGGAGAGAGCGGGAGGATTTATCCACTATCATGAGGATTGAAAAAAAATTAGCCACAAATATGAGTTCCGGAATCAACAGGCGCCTGGGTGAGCGGTCGTCGGCTTTTCTTATCTGCTGCCTGATTGTGATCATTGCCTTTGCCCTGCGGTCCGGCAGGGGATTTGAATACACTACCGATCTTCCGGTGGAAGCGGAGAGCCGGGCACTGGCAGACGGTGAGGTATGTGAGCAGATGATTCCGGACGGTGCCAAGACGATCCGCGTTCTCTCTGTCAAATTCGGTGTTTCAGGGATCGGGAGCGAAGACAGGCTCAAAGCTGTATTTTTAAAAAACGGCGAAGCCGTCAAAACATGGGAAGTGGACACGGATTACCTGCCTGCGGACAACTATTGGAATTTTGTATTTGACAGACCCTTGAAAGTCGGCGGGGACGATCATTGCAGCTTTACAGTCTCCCGAATCTCCAGAGGAGAAGGCGCGAGCGACGGAAGGAGCGGCCTCTCGGTCCGGCTGGCGGAGGGAGGAAGCTATACATCTGAGAAAAACTGCAGCAGCTTCACCACGACGGCTTCGTCAGAAGAAGACTCATCCGGACAGGAGGATTCGGGAGAATCTGCCGGAGGACGTTTTCTTTGCTACAGGCTGACTCTTCTGGACGGGAAAATGAGGGCGCGGAACATCGCCCCCTTTATAGTGACACTGGTGCTTCTGGGAATATTTGCGGCTGTCCTGATCGATTTCAGGAGAGCCGGGGTCTTGCGGCTGGTCCTGCTGTCCGGTGTGGTCTTTCTGTTCCTGGAGACATTCACCATAGACCTGATGCGCAGGATCGTCACAGATATTCCGGTCCGGCCCTTCAGTCAGGAATATGAAAAAGAGCGCATAGAACCGGGTGAGGAGTGGGAGGACACCCTCGAGCTCAGGCGGGTCGATTTTTCATCGCTGGGAATTCCGGTGGGAAAAGGGGAGGACCAGTCCACGGGGATCCGGCTGATGCTGGCAGATAAAAGTTCGGGAACGGTCCTGGTGGACAGAGATATAGAGCAGACCGACTTCACAGGTGAAGGCCCGACCGGAAAGATGATCAGGATTACTGCGGACGGAGAAAATGCAAAGGGACTGTTCCCCAGGGGAACTTATCTGGTCAGGATCCGGAATACCGAAGATTCCCGAAAACTCAGGATCGGTGTGGAGATGGACCGGGAAGGCAATATCAGGCTCAATTATCAGGCCCGGCGCGAGTCTGAACTGGGCTACAGAATCGCCTGGATTGTCCTGTTCCTGCTGGGTGCCTGCCTGATCGCGGTCTTTGTGATCAGCACTGCTGAAAAATTTTCGGTTTCCCGCTTCTTTATCGTCTCGGTTGTACCGCTTTCGATCGTTTATCTGATTCTGTTTGTCCCCTGGAGCATTCCTGACGGCGGCTCCCACATTCTGGCGACATGCCGTTTTTCCAATATTATCATGGGGGCGGACAAGACCACTGAGTGGACCGGCAGGATGGATGACGCAGATCTGTTCCCGGCGACAGAGGAATTACACGATGAGCGAAATCCCGCCATGAAGGAGTATGCGGAGATTTATCTGAACGGGAGAGCGGGAGTAAAAGACAGGACAAAGGCAGAGATCGGCGTCGATGAAAAGATGAAGACTTATTTCCCGACCAACTATCTGCCCCAGATCATAGGGGTCACGATCGGGAAGATACTGGGCCTGGGAACGGTGCCCATGCTCTATCTGGCCAGGATTCTGACGATTATTGCCTATATCGCAGGCTGCCTGCATGCAGTCAGGACCGCTCCGGTGGGGAAAGTGATCTTCGCTTCGACTGCGCTGCTGCCGTCCGCCCTGATGGCAGGCTGCTCGATCACTTACGATGCGATGGTACTGATTTCGACTCTCTGCTTTACGGCTTCCATACTCAGGGCAAGACATGAGCCGGAAAACAGGGCTGCCCTGATAGAGACTGCCGTCTGGGCTGTGGTCATAGGCAGTGTGAAGGGCGGAGGTTATCTGATTCTTCTGCCTCTGATAATCCTGCTCTTTACAGGAGATTTTTCAAAATCGGCCAAAAAGGCGGCTCCCATTCTGGCTGCCGGTCTTTTGTCCGCGCTGATCTTTGACGTTCTCCTCTCAGCGGGAGGTCTGTTCCAGCTGGGCGGTACAGCCGCAGGAAAACTGTCCTTTTCCTACGCGATCACGCACCCCCTGAATTATCTGGACCTGATGCTGAGATCCTACGCCACATTCGCCAACTCGCTGTCCTTCGGAATCGGGGGATCCAGGATGGGATGGGCGGAAAAAGACGTGATCCCCGATATCATGATCGCCGGCCTTCTGGTCTCCGCGGGGGTTATGTCCGTCTTTGAAAAGGACCGGTTTTCTTTTACAAAGAGAGACAGGAACGTCTTCCTCGGGATCATAGCCCTGATCGTATTTACCATGCCGGCCATGCTGCTGAGCTGGACGTCAGCGGGGTCTGACATGATCATGGGACTTCAGGGACGATATTTCCTTCCCGTTCTGCCGCTGATCTTCTTCGTCTTCACTAAATTTACGGTGCGCGTCCGCACGGACAGCTCCAGGGAGAGGATTACCGGAATCGGACGGAAATACATGATCTGGTTCGCAGTCCTTTCCTGCCTCTGTGTCTATTTTATGATGCGTCTCTATCTGACGAGATGACCGGACCGGGCTGCAGGGCAAAGTTCGGATTACAAAACACACCCGCGTCAAAGGCTCCGCCTTCCGGATGCGGGACCGGCAGCCATGACCGGGCTCAAGGCCCTTTCCCTTGTTTCCATTGGCCCAAGGCCGATTTGGAATGGAAAACGCCCTGTTACATGTACACGCCCCCGATAGGGCGTGTGCTGTAACGAATAATTTCATATATAAAGGTATTGTTATATAAAGTACTGCTTATATAAAAGTATTTCTTAACTAAAGGTATTGCTTATGTCAAAAGAAGTGGATAATATTTTCGGCAAAATCGCCCTGATCCTGGTCTTCGGATCAGCCCTGCTTCACGGGTGGCTCAGTGTCCTGCAGTATATGGTCCATCAGGAGGATATTTTGCTTCCTGTTGACTGCATACTTTTTGTCGCGGCGGCCGCGGCGGTCATACTCTCCATCCTGACCTCAAAAAGGCAGGTGAGGATTCGTATAGGCCACGCCATGACCGCCTTCCTGCTGGTGGCACTTCTGATTTCCTGTGTGCCGGCGTCAGTCTATTTTGAAAAAAATATGTTTTACTCCAACAGGATTTATCTGCTGGATACTTTCGTGACCCTCCTGCTTTTCTATCCTCTGGGCCATTATATGGGCAGGCAGAAAAATCTGACCCCGCTCAGGTTTTATCTGCACATTCACCTGGCGGCCTGGACCGGCTTTATGATCTTTGCCATCAAGACAGCCTTCAGTTACAAAGATATCCTCCTGCCCGCAGGCGGGGCGCTGACCATGGGTAAGTACATGATCGGCCTGCACTTTAACTGTAATACCAACACCACGGGACTGATTCAGATGATCGCCTTTCTCGGAGCTCTGCTGCTCTTTTTCTGGGACAAGACCATCCCCGGCAGGGTTTTGAGCGGCGCCATGGTCCTTGTGAATTATCTGGGCGCGGTTCTTTCCTTTTCGAAGACCTCTCTTGTCGTGTCGGTTCTGGGCGCCGGTCTGATGGTTTTCACATGGGTCAACAGGACAAGGGCTGAAAGAGGGGGCAAAAAGCAGGTCGTGACAGCCGCTCTTTTGTGTGTTGTCGTATTGCTGGTCATCAATTATGCTGTGACACAGGCCTATTGGATCGGAAAGGAAAAACGGAATAAGCCTTCCGCAGCAGGAGAAGCGGTCGAAACGGCGGCTGTCCTGCAGAATACCACGCCGGAACTTCCGGATCCCTTTGTGATCCGGGCGGAGGCGTCAGAGCCGGAAGAGGAGAGCGCGGGCTCAAACGGCGGTTTCCTGAACCGGTTCCTGACAGGCAGACCGGAAATCTGGAAGGCTTCTGTGAAAGCCATGTTCGTAGATCCGCCCCAGCGCCTCCTGACAGGCATTTCGCCAAAGGGTGTTTTCGTGGCGGTCTTTGAGGCCAGCGGAGGTGTTCACAAGAAAAACACCCACAATCAGTTCCTGGAGATCGGGCTTGCGCTGGGAATCCCCAGCCTGATCGTTTTTCTCTGTTTTCTGGGATATACGATCAGAAATATGATAAGGCTGTTCAGGAACAGAGAGACTGATCCGGTCCTGCTGCTGCTTCCTGTCCTGTTTGCCATGCTTCTTCTGGCCAATATGACCGAGGCGACATTGCTCTTTTACCAGTTCCCTTCCGGCTACGTCTTCTTCTTTGTGTGTGGTCTGCTCAATGAGAGGGGAATCAGAGCCAGGAGAAGCGTTTCTGCCCAAAAGGCCTCCCAGGCGGGATGACCGCCTTTGCTGAAAGCTGAAAGCAGCAAAAAGCTGAAAAAACAGCAGGAAACCGCCACGAGACAGAAGGAAACGGGAAAAGCCGCACAGAAACAGCATAGGTACAGGAAAAAGTATTACAGTACACGCCCTATCGAGGGCGTGTACTGTAACTTGCGAAAATCGCATTCCAAAGCGCTTACGCGCGCGATTTTCGCCGTTCTGCTCGGGTTTTTGCGTTGAAAATCACGCAAAAACGCCTCGAATTTCGTGGCAGTCTGTAACAAAAAAGTCATTTGGTTTTGTTTTCAATACATGTCCGTTCCGGATATGTGTGATATAATGGGAAAACGCATCTTTTCCCGCAAGCAGATCAGCCGGGCTGTATTGGCGGCCATGGCCTCGCGCATCAGCCCTGCTCTCTAAAAACGCGTAAACTGCCGGCGGCACAGGATTCATTAAGACAGACTCTCGTGAGTCAGGATCCGGACACGGCCGGAGGCAGGGATACCGGGATCGATGCAGAGAAATCCCTGCACACGGGTTTTCCTCCGGACCTGCGCAGGTCCGGATCAGTGAGAGTCCTCAGCAGAGACAGCCCGTAACAGAGACAGCCCGTGAACAGCAATTGTTTGATATGTTTTGAAACAGAAATGGATTTGAAACAGAAATGGAGAAAGCTATGACTATTATTGTGACCGGCGGAGCTGGTTTTATCGGGAGCAATTTTATTTTCTATGAACTGGACCGGCACCCGGAAGACCGGATCGTGTGTATTGATAAACTGACATACGCAGGAAATCTTTCCACGCTTGCCCCTGTAATGGACAGGCCGAATTTCCGCTTTGTAAAAATGGATATTTGTGACCGCGAGGGCGTTTACAAACTCTTTGAGGAAGAGAAGCCTGATATCGTAGTGAACTTTGCGGCGGAGTCACATGTGGACCGCTCTATTGAGAATCCGGAGGTCTTCCTTCAGACCAATATAATAGGTACTTCGACGCTGATGGACGCCTGCCGCAAATACGGAATCAGACGTTATCATCAGGTTTCCACGGACGAGGTCTACGGCGACCTGCCTCTTGATCGCCCCGACCTGTTCTTCACGGAAGAGACCCCGATTCACACCAGCAGCCCCTACAGCAGCTCCAAGGCATCTGCCGACCTGCTCGTGCTGGCTTATCACAGGACCTATGGCCTTCCGACATCCATCAGCCGCTGCTCCAACAATTACGGACCTTATCATTTCCCGGAGAAGCTTATTCCGCTGATGATCATTAATGCCCTGAACGACAAGCCCCTGCCGGTCTACGGAGAAGGACTCAACGTCCGCGACTGGCTCTATGTCGAGGATCACTGTAAGGCCATCGATCTCGTGATGAGGGAAGGCCGTGTCGGTGAGGTTTACAATATCGGCGGCCACAACGAGATGAAGAACATCGACATCGTGAAGCTGATCTGCAGAGAACTTGGCAAGCCTGAGAGCCTGATCACTTATGTCACGGACCGCAAGGGACATGACCTTCGATATGCCATTGATCCGACCAAGATCCACAGTGAGCTCGGCTGGCTGCCTGAGACCATGTTTAAGGATGGAATTAAAAAGACGATCAAATGGTATCTCGACAACCAGTCCTGGTGGCAGCCCATTATCGACGGCGAATACCAGAATTATTACGAGCAGATGTACGGCAATCGCTGAATAACATACAGTTGTTGAATAACATATAGTTAATGCAGCTGTTGTGTTTTGCTTTTTGAGGGAGTACAATACATGAGTTTGCCGCAGACCTGATTTGCGGATCTTTCCGCTGCGGTGTCCGGTATGAGAAAATGATTTGAGGACGGGGCCTGAATTTACCCGGTTCATCCTGCCTTCCGGACTCAGATCTTCTGCATTTGCATCGGAGAACCTGCTGCGGGGGTTTTTCTTCAGGAGCTGCTGTCGGACAAGAGCGCCCCGACATGGAGGAAATATGCACACCTTTGTCATTTGCGCCTATCAGGAGAGTCCATATCTGGAGGAATGTGCAGATTCGCTCCTCGCACAGACTGTGGAGAGCAGGATTCTGATCGCGACATCTACGGATAACGAGCACATCAGGAGGATCGCGAAAGCCCGGGGGCTGGAGGTACGTTTTTCGGGAAGGCCTTCCGATATAGCGGGGGACTGGAACTACGCCTACAGGCAGGCAGAGACAAAATATGTGACTATAGCCCACCAGGATGACATCTACGAGCCCGACTATGCAGAGACAGCAGTCTGCATGATGGAACAAAGGAAGAAACCCCTTCTTTTCTTCTCGGATTATTATGAGATCAGGGATGGAGAGAGGGTCTACAGCAACACGAACCTGCTGATCAAAAAGGCCTTGCTGCTGCCCATGCTGGTTCCCTTTTTCAGCGGCAGCAGAGGTGTGAAGAGAAGAGTCCTGTCACTGGGGAATCCGATCTGCTGTCCCTCTGTGACTTTTGCAAAGGAAAATCTTCCCTATGCCATGTTCAGAAAGGGAATGAAGAGTAATGTGGACTGGGAGGCATGGGCAGCGGCGGCGGATATGAAGGGCGATTTCGTCTATGCGCCGACGCCTCTCATGGGCCACCGCATCCACAGGGACTCCACAACGACAGATATCATAGAATCCTCCCTTCGCACACAGGAGGACCTGCATATGTTGAAAAAATTCTGGCCGGATCCTGTGGCGGAGCGGATCAACGCTTTTTACCGCAATGCGGAAAAATCCAACCGCTGAAGCCTGCCGGCGGGGATTGAGCGAGAGCGTGTCCAAGGGGCTTGTGTATATTATCGGGACGGATTCGCTTTCACCACCTTTTGACCCCGACATCATATTTTATTGTGGGAGTATAAGCGCGTTATATTAGTGCTGCAGAGCAGCAGTGTCAGGAGGGGAGAGGAGCATAAAAGAACGTGAGCAGAGAGCTGGAGAAAAGAGTAAAAAATCTTGTCGATACAAGATTTTTTACTCCGGATGTTTTTGCCGCGTGGCGGCTGCAAACATCCAGTGATCCTTCGCCGTTTTCGCCTGCGCGAAAACGCCTCAGGGTGCCGCTCCGGAGAGCGGCACGGTCGGAAAGAGTGAAAAATATCGTCGATACGATATTTTTCACTCCGGATGTTTTTGCCGCGTGGCGGCTGCAAACATCCAGTGATCCTTCACCGTTTTCGCCTGCGCGAAAACGCCTCAGGGTGCCGCTCCGGAGAGCGGCACGGTCGGAAAGAGTAAAAAATCATGTCGATACAGGAATTTCCACTCCGGAGGTCTGCGCCGAAGCGCCGCAAACCTCAGCTGATCCCATCGGAGAAATCGCCTCCGCGAATTCCTCCACCGGTGTCTCAGCGCAGGAGCGCTTCGACATGACTGGAATGACATCGGTTATTCCTGTGATCATACCTTCCTATGAACCGGATGAAAGACTGATCAGCCTTCTGGAGGATTTCCGCAGTCAGGGAATCCGCGATGTGATCATCGTCAATGACGGAAGCGGCGATCGATACGATGAGATTTTCGGCAGAGTCCGGGCAATACTTGACGAAACGGGCGGCACTTTGCTGTCGCACGATGTGAACCGCGGAAAGGGAAGGGCTCTTAAAACGGGCTTTTCCTACGTACTGAAGCATTATCCTTCCGCTGTGGGAGTGGTGACGGCCGACTCGGACGGACAGCACAGCACGGAATGCATCCTGTCAGTCATGAAAAAACTCAGGGAAAAACCGGACAGCCTGGTGCTGGGAGTGCGCACATTTGACCAGGAGGATGTTCCGTGGAAGAGTGCTTTCGGCAACAAGCTGACCATGAAAATCCTGGGTTATGTATCCGGTGTCTCGGTCAGTGACACGCAGACCGGACTGCGCGGCATTCCCCGCTCATTCATGAGGGAACTGCTCCATGTGCCGGGCGAGAGATTTGAATTCGAGACGCAGATGCTTCTGGAGACGGCAGGAAAATATGAGATCGAGGAGGTCCCGATCCGGACCATCTATGATTCAAAAGAAAATCACCAGACTCATTTCAATCCGCTCAAGGACTCAGTCAGGATCTATCGCATCCTGGGCGCGAAATTTTTTAAATACATTTTCGCCTCATTGTCCTCCTGCGCGATCGACCTGGTGCTGTTTGCGCTGTTCTGCAGGCTGCTGCGCGGAAGGGATCTTCCCCTGCATTATGTGGCGGTGTCAACTGTACTTGCCCGCATCCTTTCCGCAGCCTACAATTTCACAGTCAATTACAAGGTCGTGTTCCGCAGCCGGCAAAGTGCTGCAGGCTCCGCGGCAAAATATGTCCTTCTGGCACTCGTTCAGATGTCGCTCAGCGCCCTCCTGGTGACAGGCGGCACATTGATCCTGCCGGCAGTGCCCGAAGTGGGAGTCAAGGCGGCGGTGGACACTGTGCTCTTCCTGATCAGTTACTATGTCCAGAGAAGATTCATTTTCTGACAGGAGGGTAAAAGGAGCTTATTTTCACTGTGCAATTCCCGGGAATTTCAGACAGTCGTGAGATATGCGCCGGGGATGGGCGGGCGGATCCTGAATCTTCCCCGCGCCATATGCATAGCTTCAGACAGTCGTGAGACATGCGCCGGGGATGTGCGGGCGGATCCTGAATCTTCCCCATGCCATATGCATAGCTTCAGACAGTTCTGAGACATGCGCCCGGAACCGCGCGTCGCTTTAATCCTACATGTTTGTGAACGAAAGATCATGTCCACAAGAGTGAAAAAACCTGTTGATACAGGATTTTTCACTCCGGACGTTTGAGCCGCGAGGCGGCCCAAACGTCCTGTGATCCTTTACCGTTTTCGCCTGCGCGAAAACGCCTCAGGCTGCCGCTCCTGCGAGCGGCATGGTCGGAAAGAATGAATACAAAAAGATCTACCGAGCTGATCAACAGCAGCATAATACTGGCAGTCGGTACTTTTCTGCCCAAACTGGCGAGCTTTGTCATACTGCCCATCCTCACGGCTTACCTGACCAAAGAGGAGTACGGGTCCTATGACCTGATCGTGGTACTCGCGTCTCTGATCCTTCCGGCGGCTACTCTTCAGATCCAGACGGCGGCCTTCCGCTTTCTGATCATGGCCAGGGAAAAGGAAGAGGAGAAAAAAAGAATCATAACGAATATCTTTCTGGTCATGGTACCGGTCTCCGTGGTCATGCTGGCGGTGGTCTATTTCCTGTTTCCCTCCCAAAGTGTTACCCTGAAGGTGATCGTCTGCATCTATTTCTTCGCTGACGCCATCTACGGAGCAATGGGGCAGATCGCCCGCGGACTGGCAAGGAATGTGGACTATTCCGTGGGAGCGATCATCAACTCGATCGGAAACGTCCTGTTTCTGCTCATTCTCGTCATGAAACTGAGCGCCGGCTTAAAGGGAGCGGTATTTACCCTTTTTGCCGCCTATACACTGGCAAGTTTCTTTATCGGGTACAGGATCAGGATCCACAGATATTTTGACCTGAGTGCCCGCGATCCTCAGATGATCAAAAAGATGCTGGCCTATTCCTGGCCTATGGTTCCCAACGCCATGTCCATGTGGGTCATGCGCGCGTCCGACCGCTTTGTCATCTCTATTTATATGGGGGTTACAGCCAACGCTGTCTATGCGGTGGCAAACAAGGTGCCTTCTATCCTGACACTGGCTCAGAATACTTTTTCACTGGCCTGGCAGGAGAACGCGTCGGTCTCGGTCAATGACGACAATGTCGGAGAGTACTATTCCGATATGTTCAGAAATATCTTTGACATCATGGCGGGGTTCATGTCCTTCCTGATTGGCGGCGCGCCCATTATTTTCAGCATCCTGATCAGGGGCGACTACAGCGAGGCACTGAACCAGATACCTGTTCTTTTGATGGCCATGCTGTTTTTTGGTCTCTCGTCTTTCATGGGCGGCGTTTACATTGCCTTCCTGCAGACAAGAAGCGTCGGGATCACCACCATGGTGGCAGCCGCGATCAACCTGATCGTCGACATTTCCACGATCCGCTGGATCGGTCTCTACGCGGCCTCGGGCTCTACTCTGGTCAGCTATATCGCGCTCTTTTTGTACCGTGTGGTCAATGTCAGAAACTACATCACTCTTGCTTATGACGTAAAGCACATGATATTCACGTTCGCGGTACTTGCGGTTCAGATTTATCTGTATTACATGCACAGCCTTCCGGTTACGATCGTCAATATGACTTTCGGCGCAGTCTTCTTTATTCTGCTGAACAAAAGGAATCTGGCGCTGATCCTGCGGAAGCTGGCTTCCAAAATCAAAAAGAAAAAATAATAAAAAGAAAAAGGCGGGCGGGTCCTGTAACCGCGGCAGACCCGGCCTACTGTCTTATCGCAGGGCCGCCGTAAGGTATTTTTCGCCTGACGACGAACGGCGGCCCGCGGGAGGGTAGAGGGCGGCGCGGCCGCCTCTACCCTGTTTTGCGCCTTTTTCGTTTACGAAAAATATGAAATAGTGTATCATGTTTTTGAACTGTATTTACCGGTCATGGCGGATTGTCCGGCCGCGCTTGCGGCATGGACAATAAGCCCCCGCTGTTCCGGCAGAGGGCATCAATTCCCGGGGAGTGAGTTATCATTATGAATTTAGCAGTAATTTTCGCGGGCGGGTCAGGCAAGAGAATGCATGCCAAGGACAGACCCAAGCAGTTTCTCTTTGTGCACGGCAAGCCCATCATCGTACATACTGTCGAAATCTTCAATCATCATCCGGAGATCGACGGAATCGTAGTGGTCTGTATTGAGGAATGGATCCCTTACATGGAGAAGCTCAAATATACATACAGGCTTGATAAGGTGGCATCGATTGTTCCGGGAGGTGCGACCGGTCAGATGTCCATTTATAACGGCCTTGTAGAAGCGGCGCGTATCTATGGGCGGGAGGGCCACGCGGTCCTGATCCATGACGGTGTACGTCCCCTGATCGACGCGGATCTGATCAGCGCCAACATCCGCAGTGTGGAGCAGAACGGCACCAGCGTCAGCTGCGGACCTGCCAAGGAGACGGTTGTCCTGGTCAACGACGCGGGTGAAGTCGAAGAGGTCGTCAACCGCCGCCGCTCCAAAATTGCCAAGGCCCCTCAGGGATTCAGACTGGATGAAGTGCTCGATGTTCAGGAGAAGGCCATCAGTGAGGGCCTGACAGATATGATCGACACATGCACTCTGATGCGCCATTACGGACATTCCCTGTCAGTCGTGGACTGCGGAGCGGACAATGTCAAGATCACCACGCCGGAAGACTTCTTTATGTTCCGGGCAGTCGCGGACGCCAGGGAAAATGATCAGCTTCTCTGATTCCGCACATACTCAGAACCCGCGCAACAGAACCGGCAGACCGGGGTTTTCGTCCGGTTATCTCTCTGCCCGGTAATTTTCGCTGCGCGGGACTAATATTTGTCAGTTTTCACATTTTAAGCCTGCAGTCATCGGATATAGCCGGCAGCACCCGGCAGATTCCCACGGGAATCCTGGAATCAGCAACAGCCTGCCGGCGGGAGGATTAGTATTATGTCAACAAAAGAAACCGTCAAGGTGAAAGACGGCGAGAATACAAAGCACCGATTCTGGCTCCGCTCGATCAAGTTTATCAATGCCGTGATGATCACGGTTCCCTTTGCCCTGTGCTGGTACCTGTACTACGCGGACCGGATCTGGGCTCCTTTCTATTCCAACGGCGACAAACTCGTTGTGGTCATGTTCATCGCTCTGTATATCATGTTCGGAAAGATTTATTCCGGATTTACGATTTCCATCAACCATGTGGCGGAGATCGTATACAGTCAGATCCTGGCGATCCTGTTTACAAATTCCATCATGTATTTCGTCACCTGGCTGCTCACCAAGCGTTTTCCCAACCCCCTTCCCATGCTTGCTGCCCTGGTTGCGGAATGCATCCTTTCCCTGATCTGGTCAGCCATCGCCCACGCAGAGTATTTCCGCAGATTTAAGCCGATCAGGACCGTGATCGTATACGATATGCGCAAGGGGCTGGAAAACCTTGTCAATTCCTATGGCCTGGACAAGAGGTTTAATGTCGTCGAGACACACCATGTCTCTGATGTCATGGACAATATGGCGCAGTCTCTCGGTAAGGCAGAGGCGGTTTTCCTCTGCGGCATTCACAGCCATGACAGAAATAAGATCATCAAATACTGCGTGAAGGCAGATATCCGCGCTTATATCATTCCCCGTGTGGGCGACCTGCTCATGGAGAGCGCCCACCCCATTCACATGTTCCATCTGCCAATCCTGATGCTGGAGCGCTATAACCCCACTCCTGAGTATCTGATCATCAAGAGGGCTTTTGACATCCTGGTTTCCGGCATTGCCCTGATCATATTGTCCCCTCTGATGATCGTGATCGCGATCCTGATCCGCAGGGACGGGGGAACTGCCTTCTACAGGCAGAAGCGCCTGACCAAAAACGGCAAGGAATTTTACGTTCTGAAATTCAGAAGCATGCGCATGGATGCTGAAAAAGACGGCGTTGCCAGACTGTCCAGCGGCGAGAATGACGACCGCATCACTCCGATCGGTCATTTTATCCGCGCCTGCAGGATCGATGAGCTGCCCCAGCTGATCAACATTCTGAGCGGAGATATGAGCATTGTGGGACCGCGTCCGGAAAGGCCCGAGATCGCGGCTGATTATGAGAAAGAACTGCCTGAGTTTGCCCTGCGCCTGCAGGCTAAAGCAGGACTGACCGGCTATGCCCAGGTATACGGAAAATATAATACGACTCCCAACGACAAGCTTCTGATGGACCTGCAGTATATCGCGAAACCCAGCTTTGCCGAGGATCTCAAGATCATGTTCGCGACAGTGAAGATTCTGTTTATGCCCGAGAGCACTGAGGGAATCGATGCCAATGCGACCAATGCCATGGGAGACGGCTCCTTTGGAGGCGGCGCCGGAGAAGAGGACAGCGCCGAAATAGAAGACAGCGCCGAAATAGAAGACGGCGTCGAAAAAGAGGATGGCGGCGACAAGTAAAAAACGCAGATGACTCTTTGTATCAAATCATGCATCACATGCGGCACATTGTGTATCACATTGTGTCGCAGGGCGAGGGAAGCCCGGATATGGCGGTGCATTGCGGGAGCGCTGAAGCGTCAGGCAGTATGGTCTTTAAACATACGTAGTTTGTGTCACACAGCCATGGAGATGAAATATGAAAATAGCCATATTGATCAATGACACCACCTATGCCTACCTTCTGAGGAGGGAAATCATACAGCGTCTGGTCGCCGACAAGCATGCAGTCTATATTGTCGGTGAGGTGCTCCTCTTCAAAAAGGAGCTTAAAGACCTTGGATGCCATATCGTCGGACTGAAGATCGGCCGTCACGACACCAACCCCCTGGATGACTTCCGCCTGATGCTGGCTTACAGGAAAATTCTGAAAAAGCTCAGACCCGACGCGGTACTCACCTACAATATCAAACCCAATTCCTATGGAGGGATGTCATGCAGCATGCTGCACATCCCCTACTATCCCAATATTACCGGCCTCGGAACGCCTGTGGAGAATCCGGGCAGGATCCAGAAGCTGGCTATCGCGATCTATAAGATCGGGGTCAGGAAGGCAGACTGTGTCTTTTTCCAGAATTCCGAGAATGTGGAGTTTTTCAAGAGCCACAACATGCTCTCTCCCTGCTCCAGAACCCGTCTCCTGCCGGGTTCCGGTGTCAATCTGGAAGCCCATCCTATGTTTCCTTATCCTTCAGACGACAAGATTCATTTCCTTTTTGTCGCCAGGATCATGAAGGAAAAGGGCATAGACCTCTTTCTGGCTGCCGCCAGACAGATCAGGAGCGAGAGAGACGACTGTGTCTTTGATATCTGCGGCATGTGCGATGACGAGAAGTACACGCATATCCTGGAGGAGGCGCAGAAAGAGGGCATTGTCAATTATCACGGACAGCAGAAAGACCTGACTCCTTTCTATCGTCAGTGCAGCTGCCTGCTCTTCCCCTCTTACTATCCGGAGGGAATGAGCAATGTCCTGCTGGAAGCCGCTGCCAGCGGCAGACCTCTCATCGTGGCGGACCGAAGCGGCTGCAGGGAGGTCGTCGACGACAACGTGACCGGTTTTATCGTCCCCATAAACGACGAGGCTGCGACGATCGAAGCTGTTTACAAATTCCTGGCGCTCACACCCGAAGAGAGAGAGCAGATGGGCATTGAAGGCCGGAAAAAAATGGAGAAAGAATTCGACCGCCAGCTGGTTGTCGAGGCATATGTAGAAGAAGTCTACAGGTAGAAGTCCCGGTTTACATAGCGGAACTTCAATGAGTAAAGCTTTAATGAGTAAAGCTTCAATGAGTAAAGCTTCAATGAGTAATGCTTCAACGAGAAAGATTTCGATGAGCAAAACTGCAATGAGCAGATAAGAGGAACTTATTAAAACATGGGTAAATTTGTTACATATTCAGAACTGAAAGCGACCTTCCCGGAAGAAAAGAAAGCTGTTGAGTCCATCTACGGCATTATAGTTCCGGTGAGAAAGATCTCCTATATATTCACAATCCCCATGCTGGCATTGGGTGTCAGCGCTTTCCAGGCTTCGATCATCTCGATTTTTATCGCGGTCGCTTCATGCATCTTCCTGTCTATTCCCAGCGCCGTCTGCAGAGTGATCGGCGTGATCCTGGTCCCCATGTGGCACATATTCGACTGTGTGGACGGAAACATCGCCCGCTACAACAAGACTGCCTCTGATTTCGGCGGAGTCGTCGACGCGATCAGCGGTTATTTTATGATGGCCCTGCTGCCGATCGGTCTTGGCATGGCCAGTTTCAATGTGGGACACGGATATCTTCCCATTCCGGGTGAATACTATCTGCTTATGGGTGGTCTGGGGGCAGTCACGGACGTCCTGGCACGTCTGATTCACCAGAAGTATGCCTTCACAGCCATGAAGCTGGAGACAAAGACCGGAAAATATGTCGAAAAAGGAGATAACCAGTATCATCTGACCGGCTTCAACAGATTCCGTAAAATGATAGGAGTCGAGCTGGGCATAGTCGGCATTCCCATGTTTGTCCTGTGGCTTGCCCCGGTTTTTAATCTCTACCACATTCTGACCATATATTACTGCCTGTTCCACGTGGGGTCGGTCGTTATGATCGCAGCGTATTATCTCAGAAAATGCAATAAGGCCTGAGGCGGGAAAATCCTGTGCAAATCCTCTTCAGAGGAGAATGCGTACTCCGGAGAAGGAACTGGTATTCTGCAATGATTCAAGACTCGTCCGCGAGTCTTACGCGCCATGAAGAATAAACAGCAGACAGAGCATCAGAAAATCCTGATCGGGGAAATATGACCATGAATAATAATAAGAAGAATTATGACGCGGTAGATATCGCAAAACTGTTTTTCTGTATATGTATAGTTTCCAGTCATACCAGGCTGCTCTCTTATATTCCGGGCGGATACAGGGGAGAGATCAACGCGGTCCTGATCAGGGCTTCGGTCCCCTTTTTCTTTATAGCATCGGGGTTTTTTCTCTATCAGAATGTCCAAAAAAGAGGCGCGGGCCCGGAATGCCGCCGGTATATCCTCCGGATGCTGCCTCCTCTGATCATCTTTGAATCCCTGGGAAATATCATGTATATTGCCTACCTGCTCTACCAGGGAAAGAAAATCTCCAACATTTTTCGATTGCTTTTCCGGCAGATTATTTTTTACCCCAGAAGCAGTATGTGGTATCTTCAGGCCTGCATAGTCGGATGTATTCTCCTCTATGGTTTTTTCAGGTGGAAAGTTCCGATGATCTGGCCGGTTCTGCTGGGACTGCCCCTGTTCGGGATCGCCCTTTTGTTCAATAATTACCGCTTTGTCTGTGACCGCCTGGGAATCGGCAGGTATGTGGATGCTTTTCTGAAAAGGTATTTCAGTCTCAGAAACGGTGTCTTTTATGGCTTTCTGTTCCTGGCGATCGGAGGAGCGATTGCCGAATATCATCTGATTGACAGGATACGCGGGAAACTCCTTTGGATTTCCCTGATTTTGGCATGCCTGCTGCAGACAGCTGAGTTCCGTATGCTGCTGGGGAAAAAGCACGCAGATGACGGCTCTCTCTTTGCCTGTCAGGTCATAGTAGTGCCGCTGATTTTTATCGCTCTGTGCCAATGTAATAAGAAATTCAAGTACAGCGCTGTGTGCCGCAGGTACAGCACAGGGATTTTTTTCCTTCAGAAAAACGTACAATACGCAATAGAGTGCCTTGCAGCTGTTCTGTCGATCGAGCTGGCTGCGGGGTGGAAATTTCTCGGAGTTCTGAGCATTTCCACAGTGGTATGCGCTGTGTGCTACAGATACTTTCCGAGGCTGGGAAAGCTTCTGCAGTGACCGCACCGGGGCTTTCTTTATTTATTCTTAATTTATTCTTATTCTTTATCGCGCGGGTATCGCGGCCTTAGACAGTTATGGGAAATGGGGGCAAAAAAGGAAATGCCCTGATCGCGCAGGAACCGCAGGCGGTCTTGAAGAAGACGCATACGACCCCGCCCCTGCAGTGGAATGTCCGGTTTGGGACGAGGTTCCGGCCGGCAGATAAGCTGTGCTGACACTGCCCGGGATGCTGCCTGCAGGAGGAATGTGGTACTGTGAATCTGTATCCGACAGGAGGAAGACAGAAAATGGATCGAGTCTGTGTGTTGATGGCAAGTTATAACGGAGAGAAATTCATCCGGGAGCAGATCGACTCCATTTTGCGGCAGGAGGGAGTCGAAGTGTCGCTGGTCGTCAGGGACGACCATTCCACCGACAGTACTCCGGAGATACTGCGGGAATACGAAGAGGCCGGCAAGATCAGCGTCCTCAGAGACGATATCCATCTGGGAGCGCCCAACGGCTTCATGAAGCTGCTCTATGAGGCGGATCCCTGCGACTACTACGCGTTTGCGGATCAGGACGATATCTGGCTGCCCGATAAGCTCAGCCGGGCGGTCAATGCTATCCGCGGATTTAACGGACCGGCTCTTTACTGCTCCAACCAGATCATCTACAAAAACGGAGTTGAAGAGGGAATGCGCTTTGACAGGGAACCCAACTTCACCCTGACCAATGTCCTGTGCGGGAATTCGATCTCCGGCTGTACCATGGTCTTCAACAGGGCTCTGTGGGAGGAGATGAGGGTGGAAAAACACCGCCCGGATCCCGCCATCCTTAACATCCGCATGCACGACGTCTGGGTGCTTCTGAGCGCTCTCGTACTGGGAGATGTGGTCTATGACAAGGGCTCCGGCATCCGATACAGAATTCACGAAAACAATACGGTGGGAATCCGGCCAACAGGCTTCAGATACCGTGTAAAAACTCTGCGCAGGAGACTGGAGTCCAGCGGAAACCGCAACGGCAGGAGCAGGATCGCCAAAGAACTCCTCAAGTACGAGATAAAGGATCCGGAAAAGTTTGAGATTGTCAGGTGCTTTGCGGACTACCGCCGTTCCATGTCGGCAAGGATCGGACTTGTGAAAAATGCTCAGATCCGGAAAGACTGCGGTGAAAAAAGACAGGTCTTCCTGGCAAAGACCTTTCTTAACTGGCTTTGAGAGAAAGCACTGCCTGCGCGGGATGCTTTTCCCTTCCCGCTCAGGAAAACAGTGTCCGGAGGGCGCTTACATAAATGGCAGAGAAAAAAAGAGAAAAAAAACAAGCAGAGAATCAAAAGCACACTGCGAACCGGACCGGTAAAACCGTCAGCCCCGGCATACTGAAAGTGGCTGTGGCAGCGGCCAGTGACCGGTATAACTTCGGAGATGTGCTTCTTCCGATCGTATTTGAACAGTATCTGAAGAGGGCTGTCCTGAAGAGAGGAGAAAGAAGGGAGATTCAGGTTAGTCAGTTTGCCCTGTTCAATGCTGATCTGACTTCGGTCGGAGGTATGAAAGTCCGGGCACTCAGTAAAGCGGACAGCAGTTATGACTGCGTGGTCATTGCCGGCGGTGAAGTCCTTGCTGCCGGTTATATTACCATGCACCTCAGCACCGGACCCGGAAAGGCCCTGACAGCAGCAGAGAGACTTTTGAGAAAAATACCCCTCACTCGGCCCCTTCTGGAACGCTTTCTGCAAAAGGCTGTCTGCCGGCGGGATAACGCGGGTATGCCCTGGATGTATCACCCTCTCCGCCCGGACCAGAAGGTTTTTTACAACGCGGTCGGCGGAGCCGGTTTCGCGGCCAACCCGGAGCGCGCCAGAAAAGAATGGAAAGAAGTCATCAGCAGTTCCGCCATGTTTTCAGTCAGGGACCGCAAGACTCTGGATGGTCTGAACCAATCGGGGATAACCAGATCCTCATCCGGAGAGATCGAGATGATTCCGGACACAGCGATCGTCATGGATTCCTTTTATACAGATGAAGTGCTCAGGCGGAAGGTCAGGCAGGAATACATGGAGCTTGCCGGGAAGGACTATTTTGTCCTGCAGGTGAGCAACAATATCGGCAGAAATATTCTGGATGAAGTCGGCAGGGCTGTAAAAACCGTCTGCGAAGAGCAGAATCTCAGATGTGTGCTTCTTCCGATCGGGAGGGCTGCCAGACATGATGATATCATTCCGCTTTCCGCCCTGCACCGCAGACTTCCCGGGATCACCACCCTGATCGGGGAAAACAATATCTCCGAGACGATCTGGATCATCAGCAGGGCAAAGTTTTATATTGGCTCAAGTCTCCACGGAGCCATTACAGCCATGTCCTTCCACACTCCCCACACTGCTCTGACAAGGGAATCAGGCAAGCTCAGATCTTACCTGGAACAGTGGGAGACCACTGCCTGTCCCTGTGTGGACAGCGCCGGCGAGATCGCCGCTTTTGCGGACAGGGCATTGCACGATCCGTTGGTCATCGACTGCGGAAAGATCGATGCTATGAAGAAGACAGTGGAGGACTGGCTCGACAGAGTTGCCGGCAAGTGCCTGGAGCAGGATCAACAGCAGCAATCGGCAGAAACAGGAGAAAATAATTAAAATGGGACAGATTACAGCAGTAAAAAATGTTGGAGGAATAGAGGGACTTTGCTTGATCACACCTGCCGTACACGGAGACAGCAGGGGTTACTTCATGGAGACATATAACCAGAAAGACATGGAAGAGGCAGGTCTGTTCTATAACTTCGTACAGGACAACCAGAGCTCTTCCACAAAAGGTGTGCTGCGGGGACTTCATTTTCAGAAACAGTTTCCTCAGGCAAAACTCGTCCGCGTGATAAAGGGAACTGTCTTTGATGTGGCGGTGGATCTCAGAGAAGGCTCCAAAACCTATGGGAAATGGCATGGGGAACTGCTCACAGAGGAAGGAAGGCAGCAGTTTCTGATCCCCCGGGGATTTGCCCATGGCTTCCTGGTTCTCTCGGATATCGCTGAATTCTGCTATAAGTGCGATGACTTTTATCACCCTGATGACGAGGGAGGGATGGCCTGGAACGACCCCGAGATCGGCATCGAATGGCCGTTGCTGGAGGGCGCCTACAGGGGGACCCCCTCCGCAGAAGGATATACAGTTGACGGTATTCCGCTTAAACTGTCTGACAAAGACCAGAAATGGCTCGGGATCAAAGAGACTTTTCATTTCAAATAATGCGGTAAATATCCAGGAGAATCAGAGATATTAGTGATACAAAGAGCAATGTCCAGAACATTGACAGGAAGAAAATCGTCGATGAAGGGGAACCGGGTTCCCGGAGGGAAGATGATTTAATACAGAAAGGATAATTATATGAAAATTACAGTTGCGGGAGTGGGATATGTCGGGCTGAGCCTTGCGGTCCTTCTGGCACAGAAACACCAAGTGACTGCGATCACTACTACACCTAAGAAGGCAGAAAAACTCAACCAGTTCATTTCTCCCATCCAGGACGATGAGATTGAGCGTTTTTTCAAGGAAGCGAGAGCCGGAGAGAGAACTCTGAATCTGCATACGACCACGGACAAAGCCGCGGCCTATGGAAATGCCGACCTGGTGATCATCGCCACTCCTACCAACTATGACGACGTGAATCATTTCTTTGACACCAGCGCCGTGGAGGATGCCATCGAGTGGACTCTGAAGGTGAATCCCAACGTCCTGATGGTGATCAAGTCCACGATCCCTGTGGGATATACCGAGAGCGTCCGTGAAAAATACGGAGTGAAGAACATTATCTTCAGCCCTGAATTCCTCAGAGAGTCCAAGGCACTCTATGACAATCTGCATCCCAGCCGCATCGTGGTCGGAGCGTCAGATGACCAGAAGGACGAAGCGGCACTTTTCGCTGACCTGCTCCTGGAAGGGGCCAGGGAGGAAGAGAAGAGAGCCGGTCAGGAGCCCCAGAACATTCCGGTTCTGATCACGCATCTGACCGAGGCGGAGGCCATCAAGCTCTTTGCCAACACCTATCTGGCAGTGCGGGTCAGCTATTTTAACGAACTGGACACCTATGCACAGAGCAAGGGTCTGGATACCCAGATGATCATAGACGGCGTCTGTCTGGATCCCCGCATCGGCGGCCACTACAACAACCCTTCGTTCGGCTATGGCGGATATTGCCTGCCCAAGGATACCAAGCAGCTTCTGGCCAATTACAGGAATGTGCCGCAGACTATGATCGAGGCTGTCGTCAAGTCCAACACCGTGCGCAAGGACTTTATCGCGGACCAGATCATCGCCCGCAATCCCGATACTGTCGGCGTTTTTCGACTGACTATGAAGAGCAACAGCGACAATTTCCGGGCAAGCGCCATACAGGGTGTCATGAAGCGGATCAAAGCAAAGGGCATTCCGATCATCATTTATGAACCCACACTGGAGGACGGATCCGAGTTCTTCCGCTCTAAAGTGGTGAATGATCTGGCGAGATTCAAGGCGGAGAGCGACGTGATCCTGGCCAACCGTTTTGACGCGGATATTCTGGGCGATGTGGAAGAAAAGGTCTACACAAGAGATCTTTTCAGAAGGGATTGACAGACCTGCTGCTGTACTGATTGGATCCGGGACGTGTAAGGGCAGCATGCGCCGCGCGCAGCATCTGTGCAGATAATACCGCGATGATATTGCGATGAATCTGCAGACCTGCAAATCTGCAAACCTGCAAATCTGCAAACCTGCAAATCTGCAAATTTGCAAATCTGCAAATCTGCAAACCTGCAAATCTGCAAACCTGCAAATCTGCAAATTTGCAAATCTGCAATTGAGGAAACACAAAACCGGTATAAGGGGGCGTAGAGACAGCTATGAAAATATTTGTGACAGGAGTAGGCGGTCAGCTGGGACATGATGTGGTCAACAACGCGGCAGCCAGAGGTTATGAGGTTGTCGGGGCGGACATTCAGCCGTCCTATTCCGGCATTCAGGATGGCAGCGCGGTGGTCAGCGCGCCTTATTATCAGGTAGACATCACTGACAGGGAAGCTGTCAGGAAGTCCATAGATCAGATCAGACCGGACGCTATTGTTCATTGTGCGGCCTGGACTGCCGTTGACGCGGCTGAGGATGAGGAGAACAGGGCAAAGGTGGACAGTATCAATCATCTGGGTACCCTCTATATAGCCGAAGCGGCCAAAGCGGCAGATGCCAAAATGGTCTACCTCTCCACGGACTATGTTTTTGACGGGCAGGGAGACCGCCCCTGGGAGCCGGATGACAAGTGCTACAAACCTTTAAATGTGTACGGGCAGAGCAAACTTGACGGCGAGCTCGCGGTCAGCGGGACCCTGGACAAATACTTTATTGTCAGGATCGCCTGGGTATTCGGCCTCAACGGAAAAAATTTCATCAAGACTATGATCAATGTGGGCAAGACGCATGATACTGTGCGCGTTGTCAACGATCAGATCGGTACACCGACCTATACACTGGACCTGGCAAGGCTCCTGGTGGATATGCTGGAGACAGACAGATACGGATATTACCACGCCACAAACTCCGGCGGATATATCAGCTGGTATGATTTCTGCTGTGAGTTCTATCGCCAGTACGGCCTGGATACTAAGGTTATTCCGGTGACGACCGCTGAATACGGACTTTCGAAGGCCGCGAGACCTGCCAACTCGAGGCTGGACAAGAGCAAGCTGGCGCAAGCGGGCTTTACGCCCCTTCCCGACTGGAAGGACGCAGTGCGCAGATACCTGGCAGAGGCACAGCTTTGATATGGCACTGCTCTGATGCTGTCAGACCTCTCTGAAGTGTCTTTTCGGAGCGGGGCGCTGATCTTTTGAGTGAGGGAATATGCAGACAAAGGAACGGGATTCAAATTTTGAACTTTTGAGAATATACAGCATGGTCCTGATCACCGCTAATCATATCGTGAACCTGGGGGTACTGGCGAAGCCGCCCGGACAAGAGACTTTGCCCTGGCTGTCCGGCGGAACCTTTAACAAAATGCTGGCACTAATCTTAACTTCATGCGGAAGAGTGGGCGTAGCGCTCTTTTTTATGATCTCGGGATATTTCCTGATCAAACGTGATACGATTTCCACCAGATCTTTCTGGAGTCTTTTGGGCAAGGTTCATTTTTACGGTCTGACCATGTTTCTGGTCTTCTGCGCTGTCCATGCCGCGACCGGATATTCTGACAGAGCCCACTTGAAGCAGGCAGTCCGGCAATCCATTTTTCTGCCCGCGACCTTATGGTGGTTTGCCTCTTCATATATGGTGCTTCTGGTCATATCCCCCTGGCTGAATGCCGTTGTGCAGCAGATGAAGAGAAAATGGCTTCTTCTTCCGATTCTGCTTTTTGTCTGGTACTTTTTTTATCAGAACGGTACTTCACTGCCCTACTACAACATTGTCCGGGCTCTGTTCTTTTATATGATCGGAGCTGTCATCAGGCTGGGGGCGGATCGGATCCCCAGGGCAGGGGCCCTGTATGCAGTTCTGTCTCTTTGTGCCTGGGCTGCGTGCACTGTCGTATCTGACATAGGGATGAAAGTCAGTTATAAGCTGATGGCGGATCCCGGGAAGATCTTTATCTGGACCAGAACACAGTTCACAAACGGCTTCCTGATTCCGGCCAGGGCTATCTTTCTGTTCCTGTTTTTCTGGTGCTTAAAGATCAAATGGCGTCCGATCAACTGGCTTGCGGGCTGTACATTCGGCATTTATTTATCCCACACCTACCTTTACCTGCGCAATTTTCTGATTTTCGACCTTTTGAAGACAGACAGGGTCTTTCTGAAAGGCACTTTCCCTGTCTGGCTGGTGGTGTACGTCATCGCCATTTTCTGTGCGGGTGTAGTCTTTGAACAGCTGTTCAAGGTCTGTGCCGGTCTGCTGGGGAGAGTGCTGCAAATTAAGGAATAGATATGCAGAGGACAGAGAGAGCGGGTCCTGAAACTTTCCTGAGTCTTTTCTGTAAGAAAACATGTGTATCATTTCGAATACATATTTAAGGATCAGAGGCGAAAAGCCTCTGATTTTTGTTTTTGGCGAAAGGCACGGGACGGGCCTGTATCAGGGCAGGGTGCGCCTTGTAACTGCTCATAACCACAAGCAGTACACTTTTTTATATAAGTGTTGCTTTTGATGACGGCATTTGATAGAATGATTTCGTTAATGCGAGAAAAGAATTGATGTTAACAGCAACAGATGAGGGGAGCGCAAAGCTTTCACAGATACCGGGTCTGCCCGGCTATTTGCGGATACTTTCCGTCCGCAAAGATCCCGAATCTGATGCGGATGTGATATGAAACTGCAGGAGAAATACAAAATGAAGCATTTATCCCTTAAACTGCTCGCCGAAACAGTAGCGGGCAGGAGAAAAAAACTGAAACTTTCGCAGACCGCACTGGCAAAGAAAGCCGGAATCAACCGGTCTATGCTGTCCAGACTGGAGGCGGCGGATTACAGCCCTTCAGTCGACCAGCTCCTGGCCCTGTCGGCGGAACTGGATTTCCCGGTCTCGGATGTCATCGTTGAGGACGAGGCAGAGGCGGCCGGGACCGGACGCAAAAAGATTGTGATCGCGGGAACCGGCTATGTCGGCCTGTCCCTGGCAGTCCTTCTATCACAGCATAACGATGTGACCGCGGTCGACATCCTGCCTGAAAAGGTGGAAAAGATCAACTCATGGGTCAGCCCGATCCAGGACGAATATATTGAAAAATATCTGAAGGAGCACGAAGAGCGCTCTCTGAGCCTGCGCGCCGTGACGGATGGCGCAAAAGCCTATTCCGAGGCCGATTTCATCATTGTGGCTGCCCCGACAAACTATGATCCGCGGACCAATTATTTTGACTGCTCTGCTGTAGAGAGTGTCCTTTCCCTGATCAGAGAGTCTGTCGCGGACCGTGAGGTCAAACCGACTGTTGTCATCAAATCCACCGTGCCTGTCGGATACACACTGTCTGTCCGCGAGAAGATGGACATGGACTACATCATCTTCAGCCCCGAATTTCTCAGGGAGTCCAAGGCCCTCTACGACAATCTCTATCCCAGCCGCATAATCGTCGGCGCAGACGAAAAACACCAGGAGCAGGCGGAAGTCTTCGCGTCCCTTCTGTGCAGCGGCGCCATCAAGACCGGAATCCCGGTTCTTTACATGGATCCGACAGAGGCAGAGGCCACAAAGCTTTTCGTGAATACCTACCTGGCGCTTCGTGTCTCCTATTTCAATGAGCTGGACACATACGCGGAGGTCAAGGGCCTGAAAACCGCCCCGATCATCAAGGGCGTCTGCCTGGATCCCCGCGTGGGTGATTACTACAACAACCCCTCCTTCGGCTACGGCGGCTACTGCCTGCCCAAGGACACCAAGCAGCTTCTGGCAAATTACCGCGACGTTCCTGAAAACCTGATCCAGGCCATCGTGGAGAGCAACAGGACCAGGAAGGATTTCATTGCCGACCGCGTCCTTGATATTGCGGGAACATACGGAAACAGCGAGTCCTATTCCGCAGTGCGCGAGAGCCAGCAGAAGGACATCGTCGTCGGCGTATACCGCCTGACTATGAAATCCAACTCCGACAATTTCCGTCAGTCCTCTATTCAGGGCGTTATGAAGCGCATCAAGGCAAAGGGGGCGACGGTCGTGATCTACGAGCCGACACTCAAAGACGGGACGACATTTTTCGGTTCTCTGATCGTCAATGACATTAAAAAATTCAAAAAAATGTGCGGCTGCATCATTGCAAACCGCTACGATCCTATTCTTGATGATGTGGAAGAGAAGGTCTACACCCGCGACCTGTTCAGGAGAGACTAAAGCGCTGTATCAGTGACCTGTTCAGGAGAGATTAAAGCACTGTATCAGTGACCTGTTCAGGAGAGACTAAAGCGCTGTATCAGTAACCTGTTCAGGAGAGACTAAAGCGCTGTATCAGTAACCTGTTCAGGAGAGACTAAAGCGCTGCATCAGTGACCTGTTCAGGAAAAACTAAAGCGCTGTATCCGCGGCTTCTTCGGGAGAGAATAAGGTTCTCTGCCCGCCGCGAATGTTTCCAGGAGGAATGAAGAATATGCAGAAAATTGATTTAAACGGAAAGACAATTCTTGTCACGGGCTCTCCCGGTTTTATCGGGGCCAACCTGGTGATCCGTCTGCTGAAGGAGCTGACCTCCGGCACTGTGGTCAGCCTCGACAATATGAATGACTACTATGACGTCGGACTGAAAGAGTGGCGTCTTGCCCGCATTGAAGAGACCGCGGCGACATCTCCGGTCAGACATGTTTTTGTAAAAGGATCCATCGGCAGCAAAGAGCTTGTCGACAGCCTGTTTGCAGAATATCATTTCGACGTGGTCGTAAACCTGGCTGCCCAGGCGGGTGTCCGTTATTCCATCGATCACCCCGACGTGTACATCGAATCCAATATCATCGGATTTTATAACATTCTGGAGGCCTGCCGCCACAATCCCGTGGAACACCTGGTATATGCCTCCAGCTCCTCGGTCTACGGCGGCAACAAGAAGGTACCATTCTCCACAGACGACAAAGTGGATAACCCCGTCAGCCTTTATGCCGCCACCAAAAAGAGCAACGAGCTGCTGGCCCACGCCTACAGCAAACTTTACGACATTCCTTCCACCGGCCTCCGTTTCTTCACCGTTTACGGACCTGCCGGACGCCCGGACATGTTCTACTTCGGCGCGACACAGAAACTTGTCGCTGACAAGACCATCCAGATTTTCAACTATGGCAATATGCGCCGCGACTTCACTTTCATCGATGACATCGTGGAGGGTGTTTTCCGCGTGATGCAGGGAGCTCCTTCCAGAGAGACGGGCGAGGACGGACTTCCCGTGCCTCCCTACGCAGTTTACAATATCGGCGGCGGCCAGCCGGAAAATCTGCTCGATTACATTTCCACCCTGCAGGAAGAACTGGTCAGGGCAGGAGTCCTGCCCGAGGACTATGACTTCGAGGGACACCGTCAGCTGGTGGGCATGCAGGCGGGTGATGTGCCCGTAACATACGCGGACTCCGCGGCGCTTGAGCGCGATTACGGCTTTACCCCCGGGATCGGAATCCGGGAAGGACTCAGGGCCTTCGCGGAGTGGTATGCAGAGTATTACAAATAAGCTCCTGCATTAATTTTTTAAACCGCGTCTGCCGGCTCACCGCAGACGCAGGAAGTCTTCTATAAATTCTATCACCTGCCCGACAGTATCATCAGAATGAGCCTGCAGCAGCTTTGCGGCCCGGGTAAGGGTATTATCGGTCCAGTTTTTCAGGAAGTCCTTCGGGGCTTCCTTTTTTCGTATTTCCGCATAAACTCTGTAAATGGAAAAAAGATCCGGGGAGGAGGGAACGCTGCCCTCCGAGGGCAATGTACCGGCAGGAATAATATCCCCGGAAGACGAAATACTGTCCCCTGCGGGCCATTCACCAGGGGAAACAGGATCCCCGGAAGCGGAAATACTGCTCCCCGGGGGCAGTGTTCCGGTGGAAATAAGCAGATCCGGGTCCGGAACCCCGCTCAGGCAGAGGAAGAGCTGCTCCATGAAAAACTCCAGAAGGGCCAGATCGGATCCGGCCCGAAGCAGACAGCAGTTGATCCGGTATTCGGAGGTGTGATCACCGGCCCGGGGGGCCCCTGCCCGGCGACATATGTTCTGCAGAAGGATTTCCTTGTGGCTGAGCAGCTCGCGCAGGATGTATGCATAGAGCGCTGCCTCGGAGTAACGAATGCGGAACTGCAGCCGGGTGTTGTAGAAGGTGACATTGGGATATTGTTCACGGGAAAAAAGGTATTGTTCTTTTGTACTGACTGCCTGCAGGAAGCGGGCGATTGTGTCGTGATTAAATCCCAGATCTGACAGGAATCCTGACTTGTCATCCTCGCTCATATAGTAAAATGATTCCAGATCCGGACCGGAATGCCTGACAACCGCATCCTCGATCTCGTCGATCACAGAATCAGGTTCCTCCTGCCGGTTGAGGCCGGCGATGAACTCCTCCGGGGTTCCGCAAGGCGCGATCCACTCCTGCCGGATTCCGTTGGGCGAGACGGAGAGTTCGCAGTATCCCCGGGCTGCCAGGCGGATCATATAGGTCAGGCCCAGAAGAAGCGAAAAAGATGCCGAGTATTCCGGCAGGGGCTTGTGTCCGGATGCCCCTCCGGTTCCGGTGATCTGATCGATCACAAAACAGATGCTTTCCAGATCACGATAATCTCCTTGCACGAGAATCTCATTTGTATGGACGGAAGGTTTGGCTCTGAGCATTCTGCACTTCCTCTCTTCAAAACATGTCGAAGCGCCTCTGCGCTGAGACACCCCGGGAGTAATCCGCATTTCAAAGTCTTTCGTATATGGGCTTTGAGATTGGCTGTTTCTCCGGTGGAATCCGCGGAGGTTTGCGGCACTGCGGCACAAACTTCCGGAGTGAAAAAATGACAGCTTTCCGGCCCTTTGCCTGAGGGCGGAAACTGCGGGCACTGAAGGTGCCCCGGTATTCGCTGCTTCTTATATATGAGCCTGTGAACCATGCTCATAACCACAAGTATAACAGGCATGGGAACAGGTGGGCAATTGTTACAAGTCACTCCCCCACCGGATTCAACGTGTTTTTGAGTGCCGGAGCGCTCAAAAACCGGAGTTTCAGGGCGTTCGGCGTTTCGCGAAGCGAAATTGGAATCGCCGAACGCAGCGTTACCGTCACACCCTGGTCAGGGTGTGACGAGTAACGGGCAATTTATTATTCGCTGCAGGAGGCTTGAGATTGACAGATAAGACCGGCTATTTTACAATATACATATAGGTATTGATTGTCTAATAAAGAGATTATTTCGCATCCGTACCCTGTGTCTGATAAATCATTGGGAATGTCTGATAATTTATTGGGAATCAGGGATTTACGGGACATATCTTCGGATATTGTGTTCAGCGGAATGCCGAAGGAGAGTAGGATGCTTGGCATGAAACGCGCTGTAGCGTTGATGCTGACAGCGTTTTTGTTACTGTCTGCACTTTCGGTCAGCACGATGGCATCTGATAAGGCAGCAGCCTCCGGCAGCTCAGAAGCTGCATATTTTGACAGGCTGCTCGAGACAGCTCCGATTGATGAAGCGGCATCAGATATCGGCGCAGATAAAGAAGTGGAGACAGTTCAGGAATATGAAAAAGGCGCGGGAGATGGAACCGGCGCCTTATTTGGCTGTGAAGCAGGCGCAGGCGATGAAGCCGATACCATATATGAATCTGAGACAGGCGCGGGAGATGAAACCGGCGCCTTATTTGGATACGGCGCCGGCGGGGAGTCTGTCGGGACCAACGAAGAACAGGACGCTTTGGCAGAGATACCTGCTATGGCTGCCGCTCCGGAGGAAACAGGATCCGGAGCAGAGGAAGAGAATACTGCTGGTGAAGATTATGCTGACGATCTGACCGGCGAAATGGCGGGAACTGCTTACGACATCGGCGAAATGCCCGGGGACAGAATACCCGCGGATGAGCTTTACGGGGAAGGAACCGGCGCGGAGGACGCTGACGCGGAGAACTCGGGCAGCGCGGAAGCCTTCGAAGCGGAAGCCGGCGCGGAAGAACCCGGTGCGGAGGACGCTGATGCGGAGAACTCGGGCAGCGCGGAAGCCTTCGAAGCAGAACCCGGTCCGGAAGAAGCCGGCGAGGAGGACGCTGATGCGGAGAACACGGACGGCGGGGAAGCCTTCGAAGCAGAACCCGGTCCGGAAGAAGCCGGTGCGGACGGAACTGATTTTGACAGTATCAATGATCCTGCTTTGTATGGGGATGAAAATACATCTGAGGATACCGCTGTAATTGAGGAGGAACCTGACGGCAGCGGGGAGACCGATGCCGCGGACCAGGGAATGGAATCTTCAGAATCTGCTGCAGGAGAAGAATCTGCTGCAGGAGAAGAATCTCCCGGGCAGGCGGCTCCGGAAGAGACAGACAATGGTGTAACAGACAATGAAGTAACAGGTAATGAAATAACAGATAATGAAACTGTTTATTCGTCCCCTGAAGCAGCCGGCGAAAATTATGGATCTGAGGCCCTTACCGAAGATGCTGCTGACAGCGGCACTTACTCCGAAGAAGCGGCAGCGGCGTCGGAGACCGGCAATGCAGCTGATTCTGCTGACCCTGCCGGCCCTGCAGGGGGGAACCTGCCGGAGGCACTTTCTGACCAGACGCAGACTGGTCCGGACTCGGAAGCGACAGCGGCGTCGGTGGACCAAAGAGCCGCTCTGACAGCGATGAGCCTTTCCCTGACAGACCAGGTTGTCATGAATATTTATGTCAGGGCGGACGACAGCGTAGATGAGGACGATTATATCGAATTCAGTTATGCCGGAGAGACCCTTCAGAAAAGAGTCGGCGACGCGGACCTTAACCGCATGACTCTTGGGGGCGGAGAGGCATTTGATGTGCTGTCTTTCGCACTGCCGCTCCGGATGAGACAGATGACGGACGACGTGACTTTCCGCATGGTCGTTGACGGGATGGAAGGAACCCCGAAGACGCGGACTGTGCGGTCCTATGCGGATCAGATCCTGCAGGGTAATTTTTCTGAAGAGCAGAAAGAAGTCACTCGGGCAATGCTCAACTGCGGTTCCTGCGCGCAGGAGTATTTTGGCTACAACACGGACAGACCGGCCAATGCCGGGATTTATGAACCGGGGGAGGACCCTGTGAGGGACTGGGAGGATCCCGACCTCAGTTCCTATGATTATTTCCTGCATCAGGAAAGCATCCTGGGATTTGAGTTCTGTGAGACAACGCTGGAGCTGCAGGAGGACATCTCCCTGATCTGTTATTTCAGGGTGGGCGAAGGACATTTCTTCGACAACTTTACTAACTGGTTCTATCACTTCTCGCTCAAAGGATCTGATCTGGACCTGACCCCCGGATACGATCGGGACAAGGGTATGTTTTATGTGAGAATCCCTCATATCATGCCCTATGAACTGGATGAGATGTTTGAAATTGAGGTGACAAGCCATATCTTGGGCTCTTCAAAAACTATTGCCACTCTGCGATACAGCCCGCTGACCTACTGCAGGGATATGCTGGCGAGCGATTCCTCCTCCCCGGAGATCAAAAATCTGTGCAGATCCCTGTACTATTATTGCAATGCTGCAAATATCATGAGGGGAGAGTCTTCCTCTGCACAGGAGAAATAAAAGCCTTGTCCGCAGAGTCTGCGTCGGAGGGCTTCAAAACCCGCTGACTGTATCGGAGGATTCACTTTCACGAGAGATTCCCCGGGCTGCTTTTTTGCGAAGCGCATGAGGCATGTTGAAAAGAGCCGGGATCGATCCCTGGGAGATATTTATGGATTTTGAAGGATTTGATTTAAAAAGAGCGGCCTTGGCCGGCTCAGTAGGAGTCGCGGCTCTGATTCTGATGATCCTGGTCACCGGCCGAATGGTACATCTGAGGACAGCCGGCCGTGGCAAAGAGGGCGGGGCTGTTTCCGAAGAGACGGTTACAGCCGGGAAAAACACAGGGGAAAAAGACGGAAAAGAGGCCAAAGAGACAACCGGCTCTTCTGTTGCCCGGGACTCTGCCGGGAACTCTGATCCGGGTAATAAAGAGAACGGGGCTTCTGAAAGCAAAGACAATTCAAATCACAGCAGTCCCGGAACGATTGGGCCGGATAATTCCAACGGAAACGGAAATCCGGCACCCAACAGTTCCACAGGAAGTACAGGAAACAATTCCGGCCAGGGGACGGGTACCCGGACACAGGGGAATACAACAGGCACAACACCGGACCGGACACAGGGAAACACTTCGGACAACAGCACCGGTAATGCCAACAGACCCGCTGATACAGGCTCAGGCGGATCCGGGGAGCAGACCCGGGAAGTGACGTATACAGAGACTGTCTACGGGGACGAAGATTCCGAAGATAATGCCGGGTCTGACGGAGGCGAAGACAGCGGGACTCCGGAATGGGAGGACAGATCGCAGGAGGAGAACAGCGGAAATTCCGGAGACTCCCTGAATTCCGGAAACGGAAACGGTAATTCCTCAGAATCGAAGAATCAGGAGGACAGCGGAAGCAGAAACTCCTCCAAACAACAGGAACAGGGAAACAACGGAAACAGTAATTCTTCGAAACCGCAGGAACAGGGAAACAACGGAAACGGCAATTCTTCGAAACCGCAGGAACAGGGAAACAACGGAAACGGAAATTCTTCGAAACCGCAGGAACAGGACAACGGTGGGAACGGAAATTCTTCGAAACCGCAGGAACAGGACAACGGTGGGAACGGAAATTCTTCGAAACCGCAGGAACAGAACAACAGCGGGAACGGCAATTCTTCGAAACCGCAGGAAGAGGACAACAACGGAAACGAGAACTCCTCCAATCCGCAGGATGAGCAGAACAACAATAATCCTCCGGGACCTGACGATGATAATCCCACACCGCCCGATTATTATGAGGGCTCTATAGAATACAATGATAACGGATCCCGCCAGAGCATCGATCTTCCCGTGATTCTGTTTTGATAACCGGGAAGAGGCTGCCGCGCTGTTCCCCCCGATCTGCCCTGAAGGTAAGTATCCCGGCAGGGACGGACGTTACCATATACAGACGGTGTCATAAGTGCCATAAGCGCCATAAGTGTCATGTGGAAGTTTCACAAATGAGTTCCATACATATTTCATACATAAAAGAAAGATAAAAGAAAGGTCCGTTCGCGTTCAACCGCGAACGGACCTTTTTGAGTGTGCCGGGCATGGCACAGTTCTTGCCGGTGAAATATGTTTTACGCCTTGCGGCGGACACGGACCGGTCGGGGGCAGAGGGCGGCATGGCCCCCTCTGCCCTGTTGTGTGAGGCCGGTGACATTCAGTCATCGTAATAGTCTATGTAGACACTGTCTTTATACATTTTGAGCGGTGAATAATCCTGTATGGGATTATTGAGTATTTTCAGGTGATAGATGAGAGGACAATTGCGGAGCACGCTGATATCTTTGACTTTATTATCTCTCATAGTCAGAACTGCCAGCTTGCTCATGGACTTCAGGTAGCGGATATCCTCAATTTCGTTATAATTGATGGCCAGATAAGTGAGGCCTGTCATACCGGCAACCGCGGAGATGTCCTTGATGCGGTTATTGCTGAGGTATAACTCACTCATATTGACCATTCCCTTCAGGACAGAAATATCTTCGACATCATTTTTACGCACATCCAGCATGACCATGCGAGTCAGGTTCTTAAGGGGAGTAAGGTCGGTGACCAGATTCCCGTAAAGATCCAGACGGGTGATGTTAGACTTGTTCTCAAGAGGAGAAAGGTCGGAAACAAAGTTGTTCTCGAGATGAATCCTGTAGAGCTTGTCCAGATCTTTCAGAGGGGAAAGATCCTCAATCAGATTATCGGAGAGATATAATTCCTCGAGACCGGTAAAGTATCGGAGTGCGTTGATTGAGTGAATATTTGCTTTTTTCAATTCAAGCTTTTTGACTTTTGCAGCATTTGCGACAGTCAGGTCTCCTTTGAAATGCAGGTATCCACGGGCAGCTTTTTCCAGATTGGGATCATCCCAGATGACGACCTCCGGAGCCTTCGTGGTTGTGGTCGTTGTCTTTGTAGTGGTAGTTGTCGGTGCTTCAGTAGTGGTAGTTGTCGGTGCTTCAGTAGTGGTGGTCGTCGGAGCTTCGGTAGTAGTCGTTGTCGGCGCTTCCGTTGTGGTCGCCGGATCTGTCTCAGTCTCGGAGGCCAGGGCTGTATTATTTTTTCCGGAATCATATGTAAAGATAAGACGATTCTGATCTTCGTCATCTTCCAAAATCATACTCTGCTCCCTGTCCTGAAGGGTATAACCATCTCTGTCAGGTGCGGTATGATCGATCTCGTCTCCGACATGTCCTGTATAAACGGTTTCTTCGAGCAGGGCTCCGTTCTCGTCAATATAAGTGATCTTGTATTTGACAGTATGCCCGGGAAAACCTTTGAAAAGGTCTTTGTTAAAGAAGAATAATATTGCAGCAAGGATCAGGAGGCAGGCAGCAGCAGCCGCGATAAGGCGGACCGGAATTTCCTTTTTGCTGCCGGATCCTTGTGAAGGATCTCCCTGGATGTCTGTACCAGAGCCGGGGGGAAGGACGGGGCCGGTTACGGGCGGCTCCTGCACCGGAGGCTGATCAAAGTCCTGGGGAATGCTTTCCACTTCTTCATAAGGCGGAACATATTGATCAAAAGGATTATAATTTTTAAATGGATCTGAAGGATCAAAAGGCTCATTTGCAGACTCTGGTGAAAGATTTTCCTCCAGACATTTTATCAGGGCAGCTTTAAACTCCGCGGATGTCTGAAAGCGATCAGAGGGCTGATAAGAGCAGGCCCTGAGGATCGTACGCCCCAGCTCCTCGTCCGCGTTTTTGGGAGGCGGAAAAGAATCTCCTCTCAGGCGTCGGGCGTTGGCTTTGTAGGTCTGCGGATCCCCGGTCTGCTGATGATATTCTCTGACAAAAGGAGGATAGAAATCGTTTAATAGCATATACAGAACGATTCCCAGAGAATAGATGTCGGAAGTCTTGCCGCACTGACCGCCTCTGTAGACTTCGGGCGCAAGGCATTGAGTGACACTGATTTGATTTTCGGAGATATTTTTAAAGGCGGGGTCAGCTGTGCAGGGAATATCGAAATCGCTGAGTTTGAACCCGGTCTTCTCTGTGAGAAAAAGGTTGTTGATTTTGATATTGCGATGGACGACAGACTGCCTCTCGCAGAAATCGAGAGCGTCGCAGATTTCAGTCCCCAGCTTGATGATCTCATCCCGGGTCTGTAAACCGCCGGCACATATATAATCAGGCAGGGTGAGCATCTTTTCCATCCGAATCAAGACCAGGATGGAAGAATCTCCCTTCATGATGGCATATTCCTCGATCCCCGCGATATGGGGATGGCCATTCAGCGCGTAGATTGCCTGAATCTCGGAATTGATCCTGCCAATCAGATTGTCCAGAACAGCTGCGTCGGAGTTCTGATCCGCCAGTTCCAGGCAGATTGCTTTCAGGACCCTGACGGATACCTGGCCCGCTTCGCTGCAGGCGATCTCGTATACGTTTGCACGCGTTCCTTCCTCGACCAGATTGATTATGTTCCATCCCGGCCAGGCGGTGGACAGGCATTTTTGAATAAAATCTGTAGTGTGAATCATTTGGCTGCTCCATGATATGGCTTGAACTGGAATGCTATGAAAATCATTATATCATAAAAGCCGTGGTGTGCATCATTGAGAGAGAAGGGAAGGCTCAAAAAAGTTGGACGCAAGTTACAGACCGGCTCGAAACTCGAGGCGTTTTTCGCGGCTTTTTTCGCGAAAAACCCGAGTTGTACGGCGTTTGGCGGCGCGTAAGCGCATTGGAATCGCCAAACGCGTCGTTACATGTCCACGCCTTCGATAGGGCGTCTCCTGATCACTGCGAAGGGAAAACAGAATAGGAAACCCTGTACCGCAATACAGATCTGAAATGCCTTAAAACTGAACTAATACAATTCTGAAATAGTTGTAAACTGAAACAGTTCAATTCTGAAATGTATGTGAAATGCAAATGGTACAGTGTGGTTACACAGAGCCGTATATGGTATAATCTGATTAAAGCAGCGAGGAAAACGGACGCAGATGCCGGGCTTGCCCGGGCATATGCGGACATTTTCCGAGCGCCCACCCATGAGCATGGAGAGATTTTTTGCACAGGATGTGCAAAAAAGATCGGGAATGCGAATGGGTGGAGCATTGCGGGAGCGCGCGTGGCGCGAAGCAATGCGTGCTTTAATCAAAAAACAAAAAAGCAGCGAGGAAAACGGACGCAGATGCCGGGCTTGCCCGGGCATATGCGGACAATGATATATAATTCTGTGAACTATACTCATAAACATGACAGACAATCCCCTGGAGGGAAGGAGGATATTATGGCATTCGATAAAAAAACAGACAGTGATCTGTCCAAAGAGATGATGAAATCTGCCGGAGACGCGGCCGTTCAGGGATTAGACGACGATATGCTGGCAGAAGTGGCCGGAGGAAAAAACATTTTTGAGGCGGGCGCCGATATTCTGAGCAACAGGAAAGTGCACAGGGTCCTCAACGTAAAGGGCACTGTGGTCTCGGACCAGGTGGGAAGAATGTTCGGGTCTAAAAAAGATAAAAGCAAATAACGATAAAGCGATCGGAGACCGGTCAGCGGATCCCGGAGTCTGACGGGTCGCTGAGGATAAAACGGGCGGACATCATTCGGAACAGGAACAAGCAGGTGAATCATGAAAAAAGTCGGTGTTGTATCATGTTATTTCAAAAATAACTACGGGAGTATTCTGCAGGCATATGCAACCCGGAAATTTCTGGATGAAAATAATATTCCGAATGAAACTGTCAATGTTTCCCAATTGTCGGACTTTTCAAAAGGCAAGAGAAAGTATTATATTTCGCAGGCCGCAAATCTCAGATTTCTCAAAACAAAATCGGGCATGATCAAACTGAAGGGCTATGCCCGGATCAATCGCCGTCTGAAAAGAAATTTTGCGGTCAGGAATCGGAGATTCGAGGAATTTAAGCGGAATTTCGTACTGACCAGAGCTTTTTCGACCTACAGTGAACTCCATGAATATGCCAAAAACACATATTCTGATGTCATCGTTGGATCGGACCAGCTGTGGCTGCCGGTCAATGTGGTGGCGGATTATTATACTCTGAACTGGGTGCCGGAAGGGGTCAACACGATCAGTTACGCAACCAGCTTTGGAGTGTCAGGTATCCCGCCCAGATATCACAGTCTTTACAGGAAATATCTGGAGGGAATCCGGCACTTGTCCGTCAGAGAAGAGCAGGGTGTCAGGCTGGTCAGAAAGCTGGCTCAAAAAGAGGCGAAGCTTGTCTGCGATCCGACCCTCCTGCTCACAAAGGACGAGTGGATGGATATCCAGGACGGTGAGAGGATCATCCCGGACAAGTACATCTTCTGCTATTTTCTCGGAGCCAATATAGAACACAGGAAGTTCGTCGAGAGGCTGAAGGAAGAGACCGGATATATAATAGTATCGATCAATCACTGCGATGAATACGTCAAATATTCAGACAAATTTGCCGACATCGTTCCCTATGACGTGGGCCCCGGAGAATTTATTAACTATATCAGAAACGCGGAATATGTCTGCACGGATTCCTTTCACGGTACGGCCTTCAGCCTGATCAATAATGTCAGGTTTTTTACCTTCAGAAGATATGACTCAAAGTCTGATCTGTCCACCAATTCCAGGATCCATTCGCTTCTGAATGTAGTCGGACTGAATGACCGGCTGATCTATGGAACAGAGGATGCCGGTCAGCTGATGAAGAAAGAAATAGATTTTGACGATGTCAACAGGAAGGTGGAGGCCTTCAGGAAGAGTTCCGCGGAATGGCTGCTGAATTCAATCACGTGGAGACCGGACGGTGTCAGGCACATCGAGATCGAGGAAAAGAGCGACTGCTGCGGCTGCACTGCCTGCGCGGCTGTATGTCCCCGGGATGCCATTGAAATGGCGGAGGACAGCGAGGGCTTCCGGTATCCCCGTGTGGATCCTGAGAAATGCATAGACTGCGGGCTCTGCAGAAAAGTATGCCCGATCCTGAATAATCAGAAAGAAGAAAAACACAAGCAGGACGGCTACATCGTCAACAACAAAGACAACGAAGTCCGGAAAGAGAGCACTTCCGGAGGCGCCTTCAGCGCGATCGCGGATTATGTGATTTCGAGAGGCGGCTGTGTCTTCGGCGCTGCCTTCGGGAAGGACTTCACCGTGACACACCAGTGCGCGGAGACCAGAGAAGAACTGTCGAAATTCAGAAACAGTAAATATGTCCAGTCCAGTCCGGAGGATTCTTTCAGGAAAGTGAAGGAACTTCTGGAGAGCGGCAGGATGGTCTGCTACAGCGGCACACCCTGCCAGATCGAGGGCCTTAGAAGTTTCCTGGGAAAAGATTATGAAAACCTGGTCCTGGTCGATGTGGTGTGCAGGTCGGTCCCCTCACCCAAACTGTTCAGGACTTATCTGAATTACATCAAAGAGACAAAGCTGAACGGCGAAGATGTCGAGAGAGTGATCTTCAGGGATAAGAGCAGGTACGGATACAAGTATACGCTGATGACTGTGGCGGGCCAAAACACCCTGTATCAGGAAGGCATTGATACGGATCCCTATCTGAGAGCATTTTTTTCCGGGCTTGCCATCAGGCCGTCATGCGAGAACTGCAGATTCAAGAAACAGTACAGACCAGGAGATTTCACCCTGTGGGACTGCTTCAATACTGAAGACTACGATAAGCAGATGGACGACAACATCGGAACGACCAAGATTCTGGTCCAGTCTGACAAGGGCAGAAGGATCTTCGGGGAGATCGGGAATTCTGTCCAATGCTTAAAGGTCGACAATGAAGTCCTGGTCAGAGGGGCCAGGGAGATGGTCAAATCCACAAAGACCAATCCCGCAAGAACCGCTTTCTTCGAGGACTTCAATGCAATGGACTACGAAGAACTTAACAGAAAGTACTTCCCGACCACACCCAGGGTGAGACTGGAAAAATTTACCAGGAGAAAGCTGGTAAACCTCAAGAGCTACAAAGCGATTAAAAAAGCAGCAAAGAAGGTATTAGGAAAATATTGAGCAGAGCAGCCCGGGGCTGCTCTGCCCCTTTTACGTAAATCATGTTTTGCCATGTCGGGTGTACAGCAGGGAAAAAAGATCCGGAGTTTTAAGTACATTACTTGTCCTCAATTTCAAAAGATGCCCGGCGCCCTTGATATTTTAAAAATAATCTCTGAAAAGCTGAAAAAACAGGTGAAAAAACATGTCAGCCATTTTTGAAAAAATTTGTTGACATCGGTTTTGAAGTACGGTATAGTATCTATTGTCCGCTGAAGCGCTGAAGAAGCGGACAGGAAAAATGCGATAGTAGTACAGTTGGTAGTACGCCACCTTGCCAAGGTGGAGGTCGCGAGTTCGAGCCTCGTCTATCGCTCTCAGAAATCATCAGAAGAGCAGCTTCCAGGATTTCTTAAAGGCTGAAAACAGGATATGTTTCCGCCGGAAAATTATATATGCGATAGTAGTACAGTTGGTAGTACGCCACCTTGCCAAGGTGGAGGTCGCGAGTTCGAGCCTCGTCTATCGCTCTCTCAGAACCCGGATTCCATAAAGGTATCCGGGTTTTCTCTTTTATGGCACGGCGTGTGAAATGAATCTTCCGCCTTGCGGCGTACACGCGCCGGCCGGGTTGCCTTTACTCTGTTGATAAGATCTGTGGTTGAAATGCCGGAAGAGGTGGACGATGTTTTCATTCCTGGATAAGCTTGAGGAGCGCAGGGTTTTTCTGCCGCCTGTAGATGAAGCGAAGATGAAGTATCTTGCTGTGGTGGTCATGCTGCTCGATCATGTCACTTACGCTTTTCTGGAGAGAATGTATGGCGCGAATGGTTATCCTGTAATGTTTTCCTTTTCGGGAGGATATCTTCTGGACAGGGTCGGCCGGGCGATCGGCCGTCAGAGCTTTCCTATATTCTGCTTTTTCCTGGTTGAGGGATTTTTGCATACGCGCAGCAGGATCAAGTATTTCCTGAGGCTGGCTGTCTTTGCCATTCTTTCTCAGTTTCCTTTTCAGATCTGTCTCTTTCCCAGGGCAAAAGAGCTGCACGCCAATGTCATCTGCACTCTCTGCATCGGTTTTCTGGCCATATGGGTGATCCATGAGATGTGGAAGATCTGCTCGTGGAATAAGGAGGGGGAAAAAGAGGAAGTCGAAGAGTCTGCGCAGGGCCCGGGAGGCATCTATGAGCAGCCCGTCCTGCGGATGACACTTTTCCTGATCGCGGGGATCAGCGCGACAGCGGGTTTCTGCCGTCTTGCGACAGTACTGCGCACAGATTACGGCATGGGAGGCGTGATCCTGATCGTAATCCTCTACTGTCTGCGCCGATACAGAATTACTTCGTTGTTCATTTCATGGGTGTGGATGACGTGGTATAATAGGTACGAATTATATGCGGCGCCGGCTTTTATGCTTCTGGCCTGTTACAACGGTCAACGGGGGAAGCAGCACAAATATTTCTTTTATTTCTTCTATCCGGCGCACCTGTTTTTGATCTGGGCAGTGCGGAAATATTTCGCCGGCTATTGACTATGCCTGCGCACTGACGTGCTGCGGCATGATTGGAAGAGGAGGCATTGCCCGGTGAAATTCGTACGGACTTTTAAGGAGGTTGACCATGGAACTTCAGTTTATTGGTGCTGACCACGAAGTTACAGGTAGTTGTCATTACATACAGGTGGGCTCAAAAAATATTCTGATCGACTGTGGGATGCGCCAGGGCGGAATAACCTATGAGAATGTTCCGCATCCTGTCGCGGCCTCCAAAATCGATTTTGTCATCGTGACACATGCCCACATCGACCATACGGGCATGCTGCCCGCGCTCTACAAGGAAGGCTTCCGAGGACAGGTCATTGCAACCACGGCGACTGCCGAGCTGTGCGATATCATGCTCCGCGATTCCGCCCATATTCAGACGATGGAGGCGGAGTGGAGAAACAAAAAGGGAGTGCGCAAAAGCGGCGTGGAGACGGTCGAACCCGTCTATACCATGGAAGACGCCATGAACCTGATCAAGCTGATATCTCCCTATTCTTACGGAAAGATCTATACACTGTGTGAGGGCGTTCGTTTCCGCTTTACGGATATCGGCCATCTGCTGGGCTCCGCCAGTGTGGAGATCTGGCTCACAGAGGGACGCACTGAAAAGAAGATCGTCTTTTCGGGTGATATAGGAAATAAGGACCAGCCCCTGCTCAAGGATCCGATCAAGACGGACGAGGCGGATTATGTAGTGATGGAATCCACCTACGGCGACCGCGAGCACGAGTGGGAGAGAGGCAACCCGGTCGATGAACTGGCGGACATTCTGAAGGATACTTTCGCCAGGGGCGGAAATGTCGTGATCCCGTCCTTCGCGGTGGGCAGGACTCAGGTCATGCTCTATTATCTGAGGCAGATCAAGCAGAATAATATGCTGCCCGAATACAAAAACTTCCCGGTCTATGTCGACAGTCCGCTGGCAGTGTCTGCGACGGAAATATTCGTGGAAAATGAGGAGGTCTGCTACGACGAGGAGGCGCTGGAGCTGATCCATAATGGAATCAGTCCCATCACATTCCCCGGACTGCAGCTCACCATCTCCGCCGAGGAGTCCAAGGGGATTCTGGAAGATTACAATCCCAAGGTGATCATCAGCGCGTCCGGCATGTGCGATGCCGGCCGCATCAAACATCACCTAAAACACAATCTCTGGAGACCGGAGTGCACGATCCTGTTCGTCGGATACCAGTCTGTCGGCTCTCCCGGCAGGAGGATCCTTGACGGGGCAGAGGAGATCAAGCTCTTCGGCGAGCCGGTGGCCGTGCGGGCCAAAATCGAGAGCATGAAGAGCCTGTCCGGTCATGCGGACCGGGCCGGCCTTTTGGACTGGATCGACGGATTTAAGACAAAGCCCCGTCAGGTCTTTGTGGTCCACGGCGACGATGCGGTCACGACTGAATTTGCAGCTCTCCTGAACGACAGGGGCTACACCGCCATGGCTCCTTTCAGCGGCACCCGCTATGACCTGGCGACAGGCAAATTTATCGAGATCACGAAGGGGGTCCCTATCTCCAAAGCGGCCAAAACCCGAGTTGTGTCAGACTCCTACACCAAACTCAAGATCAGCACGAAGAAACTGCAGGAACTGGTCGAGGAGAGCACGGGCCTTCCCAACAAGGACCTGGACAAGTTTACAGCAGAGCTCGAAAAGCTGATCGAAAAATACCGCAGGTAAAACTGAATGACAGGTTTTACCCATGTCAGCGGATCCGGCTGTCCCGCGAGGGAAAAGTGCCTTTGGCTGGGCTGAACGAAGCAGCGGATCTGTACCCGGACGGCCGGCTGCCTGTTTTATGGGTCCCGCCTGAATATACAGCCAGCAGATACAATCACATGTAGAAACACTTGAAAGACATAGAAACACTTGAAAGACATAGAAAGACTTGAAAGACATCGGAAGACTTGAAAGACATAGAAAGACTTGAAAGACATAAAATCATTTGAAATACACAGAAACACTTGAAAAAGGAGAGTACCGGATGAATCTGATCGCGGCAGTGGATCGAAACTGGGCAATCGGCAATAAGGGGCAGCTTCTGGTGAGGATCCCCAATGATCACAAGATGTTCCGCCAGGAGACACTGGGCAAGGTCATCGTCTACGGGCGCAAGACCCTGGAGACATTTCCCATGGCACAGCCTCTGGACAGACGCGAAAACATTGTTCTGTCGAGAAATCCGGATCTGAAAGTGCGGGGCGCCAGGGTTGTCCCGGGCCTTGAGGAACTGCTGGAACTGTGCAGGGATTATCCTTCGGAGGATATCTATATCATAGGCGGCGAGAGTGTCTACAGACAGCTTCTGCCTTATTGCGACACAGCTCATATCACGAAGATCGATTACGCATATGAAGCGGACGCATTTTTTCCCAATCTGGATGAAGATCCGGAGTGGGAAGTAACAGCCTGCAGCGACGAGCAGACGTATTTTGACATTCCCTATGAGTTTGTCAGATACGAGAGGCGCCGCTGAAATAAGGACTGGCGTCATTGAAACGAGGGCAGCGGGAATCCCCTGCGGCCGCCGGGGTTTTACAGGCGGCACAGAGCAGGGCCGGTCTGCCCGGGACCCCGTGACGCTGCCGGAAAAAAATAATCAGTGAGGATATTCATTTGAACCTGAGAAAAAAATCATTGACTTTGATTCTTTGTATGCTGCTCTGCGCTGTCATCCTGGCAGGCTGCGGGCGGTCCCTTGTCATCACGACGGGCTTCGGAAGCGGAGAAGTGTTCCGCCTGGGAAAGACAAGAGGAAAGGTGTCGGAAATCCGCGTCTACATGCTGGACCTGCAGAAGCAGAGCGAGAACTATTATGGAGAGGCGATCTGGGTCAGCGCTGACAGTGAAAAGATGCAGCAGGCTGTAAAAGACCAGGCGCTCGCGCAGCTATCCCGTGTGAAGGCGCTTGGACAGATCGCAATCAGCCGCAATGTGATGCTGACCAAGCTGGAGGAGGATCTTGCCGTCGAAGCCGGGAAAAACTATTTCGCCGGGCTTTCCGAGGAGGAGAAAAAATATCTGGGCCTCAGTGAAAAAGAGCTCTTGAACATGATGCGCGAGTATGCGCTTGCGGCCAGAATGTGGAAGAGCCTGGGAGACTCGGCTGAAGATACATATGAGCAGTATTACGATTCTACCCAGTGTGACCTCAATACCAAATACTGGCAGAAGATCTCTCTGAAAAGACTGGAGGGCGATCCTTCTGTGCCCGGTTTTGCGGAGTGCTACGCATCGGCTTTTGCCAATGTGGAATACGAAGTCAGCGATGACGAAGAGGACGGCAGCGGTTCCGGCGAGGGTGCGGAGGCCCCTGCTGAGGCAGGGAGCGAAAACGCGGATGAAACCGGGGAAGCTTCCGGGGGATCCGAAAAGACAGAGCAAGTCTCAGGGGAGCCCGCTGACGGGAGCCCTGAACAAGACGACGCGGCTTTGAAAGCTGATGATGCCGCTAAAGAGAAGGCAGAAGAGAAAGCCGGAGCGGCAGAGAACGGGGGCGGAGAAAACGCACAGGAGCAGGCAGAGAAGCCTGCAGAAAACGCACAGGAGCAGGCAGAGAAGCCTGCAGAAAACGCACAGGAGCAGGCAGAGAAGCCTGCAGATGAGGCACAGCAGCAGGCAGAAAAACCTGCGGATGAGGCGCAGGAGAAGGCTGGAAGCACTGAGAGCACCCTGGAGAAAACAGCGGGGCAGGCAGAGAACAGCACAGAAGAAAAGGCGGGCGGCGCAGAGGAAAAGAGCGCTGAATAAAACCTGCCGCTTTAAGCATTCGCTGCCTGAAGTACGCGTGCGAAATGAGCGGATTCCGAATGCTCGGAAGCGCTGTGAGAGCGCGGGACGCGAAAAGCAGCGCGCAGCTTCGATCTACTTGTTTGTGAACAGGAGTTTATGGAGCTGAATTATGACGGAAATGGAAATGATCCGAATCGTGCCGGCGGCGGCAGGAGCTGCCGGCATGATTTTGTTCCTGATGCCCGCGGTGGTGTCCGGAATCATCAATATCGGAAACGTGACAGGATTCTGTCTTTCGGCGGTGCTCTTTTTTTACGGAGTCTTCCGGGGCAGGATACATCTGTTTCTGCAGGCGGCATGGAGCCATGGGGGGATCCCGGGGCGTGCCGCTCTTATTTTCGTATGCCTTGCTGCCGCCTGCATTGCCGTGACTGCACTCCTGCTGACCTTTTTGATGATCGGCTATGCCCTGCGCAGACCGGCAGAAGATGCCGATGTGATCATTCTGGGCTGCGAAGTGAAAGGGGACAGGCCTTCCAGAATCCTTATCCGGAGGATGGATACCGCGATTGCCTGGCTGCAGAAACACCCCGATGCAAGGTGTGTTCTGTCAGGCGGAAAAGGCGGCACGGAGATGATTTCCGAGGCCGAGTGCATGTACCGGTATATGACCGCCCGGGGGATCGGGCCGGAACGCCTGCTGAAGGAAGACCGCTCGGTCTCTACCAGGGAGAATCTGCTGTTTTCCGTGGACCTGCTTGAAAAAGAAGGCGGAGCGCCCCGGGAGATCGCCATCGTGACCAGCGAGTTTCATGAGGCCAGGGCTGGTCTGATCGCGAAAAAGCTGGGGCTTCATGCGGGGGCTGTCACTGCGATCACGCCCCTGTGGCTGCTGCCTACATTTTATGTGCGGGAACTCTATGGCCTTCTATATCAGATTTTCCTGTGATGCCGGCAGCATTCCCGACGGAAATCACGGATATTGCGCAATGAAAAAAGATAAAAGTCTGAAATTGTTAGCACTCTTTTAAAACGAGTGCTAATTTTTTATTGACTTTTCACTCCGCGGAGACTACAATCTTTTTTGTTTAGAACTTCAGGACAACAGATCAGATGCGGACATTTTCCGAGCGCCCACCCTATGAGCAATGTACTGCTTCGCAGTCCGTCAGAGCAGCGCAAAGGCGCGGGACGCGCCTGCAACGGGGCGGGATTCCGAATGTTTGGCGCGGAATGAGAGCGTCGGGGACGCGACAGCACGCGCAGCATCTTACATGTGAGTCTGAGAGCTTTGCTCATGGCCACAAGCATGACACGGCCCGTGAAAGGAACTGTTCCGCCTTGCGGCGGACACGTTCCGGTGACACGTGCCGGTCGGGGCAGAGAGCGGCGGAGCCGCCTCTTCCCTGTATAAATCATCAGGAGGTATTGAAATGGCAGTGGAAAGAGGACCTTTATCAATTAACAGTGAGAACATGTTTCCGATTATCAAAAAATGGCTGTATTCGGATCATGATATTTTTTACAGGGAGCTTGTCTCCAACGGCTGCGATGCCATCACAAAGCTGAAAAAGCTGGATATGATGGGCGACTATGAGCTGCCGGAAGGATTCAGGCCCAGGATCGACATCGAGGTAGACCCTCAGGAGAAGACCATCAAAGTCACGGATAACGGTCTGGGAATGACCGCTGACGAGGTCAAGGAATATATCAACAACATCGCGTTTTCCGGCGCTGAGGCCTTCCTGGAGAAGTATAAGGACAAGGCAAACGACGATCAGATCATCGGCCATTTCGGACTTGGCTTTTACAGTGCCTTCATGGTGGCCGATCTGGTCGAGATCGACACCCTTTCCTACCAGGACGGCGCCAAAGCTGTTCACTGGGAGTGCGACGGGGGCAGCACCTACGCCATGGACGACGGCAAAAGGGATAAGGTCGGCACGACCGTGACCCTTCACCTTTCCGAGGACTGCCTGGAGTTTGCCAATTATTACAGGGCACAGGAAGTCATCGAGAAGTACTGCTCCTTTATGCCGGTCGAGATTTATCTGTCCGAAAAGGACACCAAGATGACAGAGACTATTGCCGAGTCGGAGCGCAGGCCCGACGATGTGGTCATCGAGGTCATCGAGCCCGAGAAAAAGCCCGCTCCCGCTAAAGCAGAGGGAGAAGAGGCTGATGAGGAAGAGGATGAGCCAGAGGAGAAGAGGCTGAAGATCCGCCGCCGTCCCATCCTCTGCAACGATCCCAGCCCGCTCTGGACAAAAGCCCCTAAGGACTGCACGGACGAGGAGTACAAAGAGTTCTACCGCAAGGTCTTCCGCGATTACAAGGAGCCCCTGTTCTGGATCCATCTGAACATGGATTATCCCTTCAACCTCAAGGGCATCCTCTACTTCCCCAGAATCAACCTTGAGTACGAGAACGCGGAGGGCGTGATCAAGCTTTACAACAGCCAGGTCTTTATCGCCGACAACATCAAGGAGGTCATTCCCGAATTCCTGATGCTGCTCAAGGGCGTCATCGACTGCCCCGACCTGCCTCTGAACGTCTCCAGAAGCGCCCTGCAGAACGACGGCTTTGCCCAGAAGATCTCCGATTATATCTCCAGGAAGGTCGCCGAGAAGCTGGCCGGTATGTGCAAGACCGACAAGGAAAACTACGACAAGTACTGGGACGACATCAGCCCCTTCATCAAATACGGCTGCCTCAAGGACGAAAAGTTCTGCGAGAAGATGACTGACTACATCCTCTTCAAGGATCTGGACGGCAAATATCTCACTCTGCCCGAGGCCCTGGAAGTCAACGCCAGAGATACGGATACAGAAAGCGCATCGGATGAGAACGGCGAGTCCGTCGAAGCCGAAGTCGTGAGCGAGGGGGATCTGGCAGAATCCGCAGCTGACAAGGATGCTGACGCTGACAGCAAGGAAGAAGAAAAGAAGGACCGCACGATTTATTATGTGACCAATGTCGAACAGCAGAGCCAGTATGTGCGCATGTTCCGTGAGAACGGCATGCAGGCATTTGTCCTTAGCAGCAACATCGACCAGCCCTTCATCTCCCAGCTGGAGGCAAAGAATGAGGGCGTCCACTTCGCAAGAATTGACGCGGATCTGCAGGATGCCCTGCGTGCGGACGACGATGCCGCAAAGGATGAGGAGAAGCTGAAACAGGACGGTGAAAAGCTCCAGAAGACTGTCCGCAAGGCACTGGATGACGACAAACTGGCCGTGAAGCTCGAGACTCTCAAGGACGCAGCCGTCTCCTCCATGCTCACTGTTGACGAGCGTACCCGCCGTATGAAAGACATGATGAAGATGTATTCCATGAACGGCATGGACTTCGGCATGGGGAACATGGGCAGGGAAGGTCAGACCCTTGTCCTCAATTCCGCCCATCCTCTGGTACAGTACGTTCTGGATCACAGCGAAGACGAAGACAGCGCAAACACCAGACTGATCTGTGAACAGCTGTATGACCTGGCTGTTCTGCAGAACGAGCCTCTGACAGGCGACGAGATGGCAAAATTCGTCACCCGCAGCAACGAGATCATGATGATCCTGGCAGGTCTGAAATAATCTCTGATTGTTTTTATGACTTGATCTCTGCTATATTTTAGAACCCGCATTCAGGACTCACTTAAGACCCGCGTTCAGGACTCGCCGGTGAGTCATGCGCGATGAGAAATGAATAAACAGGCTTCGAAATAAACAGCTCCCCCCACCGGACTGACGGCCCCTGACGGCCGGAAAAAACAGTCCCCGGGGGGAGTTTTGCGACTCGTTGCAGCAGCGCTGCGCAGCCATGATCACAGGATGTAAAGGTCAAAAGCCGGAAAAAAGACAGATTTGCTTTCCCGGCTTTTGGCCCCGACATCATCATATGTTAACCACGCGTTGTTACAGTTCAGTCCCGCCTGATTCTTGGGGCGCCTTTTGTGCATTGCTGTTGAGGTGGGCCTTGAAAAACGCCGGTACTTGCTTTTTGCAAGCCCTGGCGTCCCACAGAAACAGTGATGCACAAAAGGTGTATTGTTTTCAACAGGGTCTGAACTGTAACCACGCGTTAATCATATGTAAATCATATGGCTCTGCGAACTATGCTCATTAGTATAAAGTGTGCTATAATCCACTTGACGGGTCTGTTGACCGCGGCGCAGAGAGGCAGATACGGTGTTCCGTAAAAAAAACGGTGCACGGCATCTTTTTTCTGTGTCCGGAAAGGGGAAATGCTTTATGAGAGATTTTTACACGAAAGAAAATATGCAGGGCGCAGCCTTTCATGTTCCGGACGGGGGACTGTCATTTGAGCCTGCGGAGCTCTCTTTTGAGACAGAGACGGAGACCGGCAGGGAAGGTGTGATCCGTGTTCGTCACAGCGGCGGAAAGCCCGCGAGAGGATATGTCTATGCCTCGGAGCGGTGCATGCGGGGCGTCAGGGAACAGTTCGCTCCGGCAGCTGACGGGACAGGATATATACGCTGGCAGTTTGATTCGCGGGGGATCGCCCCGGGAAGGACGGTGAGCGGCTTTTTTCGTGTGATTTCTCCTTTCGGCGAATACAGCATTCCCTATACGGTCCGGGTCAGCGGAGCGGGTGAAATATCGAAAAAAAAGAGTATCCAGGGCAGGGCGGCTGCCGGGACTGCGGGAACAAGGAACCTGCAGGGAAACGCGCCTGCGGCAAGGATTTCACGGAGGCAGGGCGCCGCGCAGGAACCGCAGCAGCAATCTGATTCTGTGCAGGCGGCGGATCAGGACCTTTCTTTTTCCGATATCCGGACAAAGGCGGATTTTCTCGCTCTTGCGGAGGAGAATATCGAAAGGGCGGCAGACTTTTTTTACAGCCATCGTCTTTACCGTATCCTGACTGAGGACCAGGACAGGACGCTGTACAGGGGTCTCTCCATGCAGAAGGATAATCTGCAGAATGTTGAGGAGTTCCTGATCGCTGCCTGCGGAAAGAAAAAGACGATTTTTGAACCTGTGGAGACCAGTCTCTTTCTGCAGACGGAAGGAAAGGGCGGAAGAGTAGACAGCCGCCTGGCTGGCAGCAGGGCGGAGCGTGCCCTGGAGGCTCACAGGCAGAGAGTGCGCAGCCGCGGCATGGGAGTGGCTGCGGCTAAACAGCAGCCGGCGCAGGAGGATCTGGTCTATATTCCCCTGCAGATCCGGAAGATCGGAACAGGACAGGTAAGGCTCACGATCCAGGCAGAGGGAAGGTTTCTTCCGTCTGCTCCTTTTGATGTCCCGGCTGAGCTTCAGGGCAGTCAGGATTCCGCTGCCGGCAGCGCCAAAACGGTCGACGCTGCAAAAAGGGACGTGAGCGCAGCAAGAGACGTGAGCGCAGAAACGGACGGCAGCGCCAAAACGGACGACGGTGCAAAAACGGATGACAGTGTAAAAACAGACGGCAGTGCAAAAAAGGATGCGGGCGCGAATACAGACGGGGATGATTATGCCGAAGCAGCCCCGGTCAGGGAATCCGACCAGAGCCATATCCCTGTTTTCGGAAAAGCCAGGACAGGGGAGCCCGAGCTTCTTTTCACTGTCAGGATCCCGGTCAGCCGCGCGGCACTGCACGCCGGCCGTAACTTCGGCAGCGTCACTGTCAGAGGGCCTTTTAACGAGACGGTCGTTCCTGTCGAGGTCTACTGTCTTCCTGTCGTGCCGCCCGTGAGGCGGAGGCAGGAGCGCGAACTGCACCTCCTCGAGCTGCAGCTGATGAGACTTTATGTGGATTTCAGGCTGACGGACAGCCGAGCCCACGCAGATATTGAAAATCAGGCGGACCGACTGATCGAGGAGATCACCAGACGGAGCCGCCGGGATCTGATCCCGCGCCTGTACAGGGTCCATATGATGATCCTGCGCGGCAAGAATGCTGAGGCGGAACGCGAACTGTCGCGGATTGCGGTCAGATACGCGGGAGTCGACTCCGCCCAGAATATCTCTGCCCGTTTCACCGCGGAGCAGGATGCGGCATATGTGTACAGACAATATCTGTATGCCCGCTGCCGGCTGGAGGACACACAGCTGCGCAGCAGGGTGGTCCGCTTCCTGAAGGGAGTTTACCGGGCGCAGGCGGACTGGCAGACAGCCTGGATGCTGATGGATCTGGCTGAGGAGTACGCACCCGGCACCAGTGCGCGCTGGAACTTTCTCCGGCACCAGTTTGAAAACGGATGCAACAGTCCGGTAATCTGGATCGATGCCTGGGAAATGGTGCGGGAGGATCCGGGGATCCTGCTGCCGGGAAGCAGTGTTCAGGAGCGGTGGGTGAAGGACGAATTCGGCCTTTTGGTCCTCTGGTACGCTGCCCGCAACAATATCCTGACTGCCGACGCCGCAGAAGTCATGATCTCGCTGGCCGAAAAAAAGAAAAATTTCTCTCTGCTCCTCTACAGGGCGCTCTGCGCCTCTGTGGAGGTTGAAGCGCTGGCGGACATGAAGTCGCAGCTGCTGCGGGCTATCTGCATCCTCCTGATCCGGGGACAGTACACCACCCCCCAGGCCTGTGTCTGGTATACGAGGGCACTGGAGGAGTCAGTGAGTCTGACTAATCTGGAGGAATACAGGCAGCGCAGCATTCCGGCGGACGATTCCGAATTCCGGCTCCCCGCAGGATGCAACGCTATTCTGCGGACGACAGCGGCCAGGGCACGCAGAGCGGTGCTGCTCTATGACCGCTTCAGCCAGGAACAGGTTTTCCCGATCAGGGACGGCGTTGCCCCCATGTCGGTCTACGGCGATGCCAACACGATCTTCCTTGAAGACTCCGAGGGCAACCGCCATGCGGTCACGCTGCCCTTTGCAGTGGATCAGCAGGAAAAAGAACCGGATGACCCCGCGGGGCAGGCGGATCTTTTTGCAGTACGGCAGACAGATCAGTTCTCTGTCAGGCACGGTGACAAAATACCGGGAAGAAAGGCGGGACAGGCGGATCTCATGCCTGCGTCTGTCTTTGCCGGACGGGCTCCTGAAAAGAGAATGGCATTTTCCGATAATCCCTATGAACTCGCGCTGCAGATCGGTTACGGAAACAGGAAAAAAGAATTATCCCTGCTGACTCCTGATACGGCGGCTGCAGCAGGGAGGCTTCTGGACAGTGGGCTTATGACTTCCGCCGCGCGCACAGAACTTCTCCTTCTGTGCCTGTCCGGCTGCGGACAGCTGCCGGCAGAGAGTTCCCGGAAAGCGGAAGAATCCTCAGGCGCAGGCGGCAGAGGAAACACAAAGCCCTCAGGCTCAGGTGTCAGAGGGTATACAGAATCCTCAGGCGCGGGCGGCAGAGGAAACACAAAACCCTCAGGCGCGGGCGGCAGAGGAAACGCAGAATCCGCTCCTGCAGTCCGGGCTTCCTCCGGACATGGCGGGACCAGAAAGCCGGCGGATCTTGATTCTCCTGATTTGAGCAAAAATGAAATGACCCGCTTTTTCCTGCAGAAAGCGGATCCGGCTCAGTGCAGTTCCCGGGAGAGGGCTCTGCTGCTTAGATATCTGCAGGAAGACGGCGAATATGAGAGGGCGGTCACATGGCTGCTGGCCTATGGAAACGACGCGGTTGACGCCCGCCTTCTGGGGCGGATCTGTCTGGGACTTCCATGGGAGAACGGCTACGAGACAGCTGTCGTACCCATTGGATGGGAGGCGTTTTTGCGCGGCAACACTGACCCGGCTCTGCTGGAGAAGCTGTCTGCCTGTCTGCAGGGGCTCTCTGTGGAACTCTGCAGGCTGCGCAAGGCCTGTGTGGACGGGGCGGTTCCGACCAGGGACCTCGACAACAGGATTGTCCGCCAGACCCTCTTCAGCGGAGCGGTCTCACAGGAGCACGCGCAGATCATCGTCAGTGAAGGTGAGAGACTTGGAGAGGCTTTCCTGCCAGCCATGGCACAGTACGCCGATTTCGCTTTTTCCGGCGGGATTTCCATGGGGATCAGGATGACTGATCTGGTCGCTAAAACCATCGCGGAAGGCCGGGAGGAGACGGAGGATATCTGTAAAATCGCCTGTCTGAAAGAACTGTCCATGCGGCAGGGAGACTTTTCCGGAAGAGAGCGGGACGCAGCTGTGGCAAGCCTCTCCTCCCTGCTGTCCAAGGGAATCATCTTTCCTTTTTACAGACAGTTTCCCGGATACGATGACCGCCTGGACCTCTACGCTGAAGAGACCCTGGTTCAGTACCACTCGCCGGGTGACGCCGGAGAGGATCAAAAGCATATTCTTTTCCACTACACGACTTCCCGCAGGGGGGAGACGGGCAATTACCGCTCCCGCCCCATGAAGGAAATGTACAGAAACTTTTTTGTATCGGGCTTTCTGCTTTTTTACGGAGAACAGATGCATTATTACATCACAGATGACCCGCAGGAGAAGCATGTCGTCCAGAGCGGCATGATCGGACAGGACGCCAGGATCCTCGAAAACTGCTCAGGGCGCTTCGGACTCATCAATGAAACGACCCGGGCTGCGGCACTGAGGGATTACGACGAGGCTCTCGCCCTTCTGACGGGTTATTACCGCAGAAACTATCTGGAGAACGAACTGTTCCGCCGCTGATGGAAAACGGCTGCTTTTCTCTTTGTGCAGGCATATCCGGGATAAAAATGTGTCGGAAAAAACAGTTTCTTCTGCCCAATCCGGCTTTCAAGGCTCACAGGCGGGTCTTGAACTGAGCGCTGAGTGCTCAAAAACCGGAGTGCAGCACAACAGGAAATACATGAGGAATATACCTGAATATGATTATTTCGAAATCACCTGCCGGCAAGTTCATGCTGGGGATCGACCTCTCGGATGAGTATTGCCAGATTTCATATTTATATAATAAGCGCGCCCGTTTCGGCCGCGGCTTTATCAATGCCGTGACAGGCGGTGTCTCAAGGGAGCCGGTGACTTTTTCCACAGTCCGGGATCAGGAGCTGTATAACATTCCCATGGCTCTGTGCAAGCTGACAGATTCACCCGTCTGGCTGGTGGGCGACGACGCGCTCGAGGCAGGCCGGGAGAACGAGGGGACGACAGTGACCTCACTTCTTCAGAAGGCCAGGGATGATGTCTCTGTCCGGATTGAGGGAGAGGAGTATGGCGCCGGAGCCCTGCTGGCCCTGTATCTGAGCAGGTGTCTGGCGCTTCTGGAGCCCGTGATCGTGCCTGAGCAGATCGCGGCTGTAGTCTTCACTGCTTCGACTATGGATTACTCCACGGAACAGATGGTCCAGAGAGCCTTCGGTCGTCTGGGACTCAACGTGCAGCAGGTGCTGTGCGAGAGTTATCAGGAGTCTTTTTTCAACTATATGCTCATGCAGGACGCTGAACAGCGCCGCGCGGGCATGCTGCTGTGCGAGTACGCGGCGGACGGAATGATCCGCTTTTCGACGCTCCTGTACAACCGCAGGACAAGCCCTATGGTCTACTGGACCGAGTCGGAGACCAGGGAAATCCCGCTTTCTCTGGGTCCTGCGGGCAGGGACAGGGAGTTTTCGCTGGCAGTCCAGGAGATCCTCGGCAAAAACGAGGCCTCGGCGGTCTATCTGACCGGGGAGGGTTTCGAGGGGGGCTGGATGAAGGACGCCGCGGTCTTCCTCTGCAGGGGCAGAAGGGTATTCCAGGGTGAGAATCTGTTCAGCAAGGGCGCGGCATACAGCGCGCTTCTGCATGTTGATAAGCCTTCCGAGATCCCCGACAGCATTTATCTCTCCGGGGACGCCCTGCGCTCCAATATCGGGATCGAAGTCCTGCTGCGTGAGCAGATGGGCTATCACGTTCTGCTCGATGCCGGCATCAAGTGGTACAACGCGGAAGTCGAAGAGGATTTCATCCTTGAAAACGGGAAAGAATTCAACCTGCTGCGCACCCCCGTCACGGGCGGAGACCCCCAGCAGCTTACAGTGCGGCTGGACGGAATCCCCGACAGACCCGACAGGACGACGAGGATCCGGGTACTGTTGACCATGCCCGGGGCGGACCGCCTCAAAGTACAGGTGACAGACATGGGATTCGGGGACATTTTTCCTTCAGAGGGCGGTGTCTGGGAAGGAACTTTCACCGTGTGAGCCCGCGGGCTGGCGGGCGGGTCAGAGGAGAGGCTTTCACCGCGTAAATCTGCCTGCCATGAGGCAGCGCAGACATCCGCTGGTCCCCGGCCGCTGACACATATGAAATATATAGAATATGTGCTGATTTCGTGAAAACGCTTGAGGCCTCTGCTTTTACGGGCGGTATGGCCGGAAAGAGGAAACATAAGATGGGCAGGATATTGACTGTGGCGGGCAGGCTCGCTGACACACCATACAGAATTCGCAAGATAGAGAGGAATGTGTACTCCGCGGAAGAACTCTGCTATTCGCTCGCGCAGTGCGCCGATTTCATGGATGAAGAGATCATGGATCCTGCACTGGCCGACTGGCTCTCGGAAGCCTGCGGTCTTCACGAGCTGGGAAGACTTCTGCACGGCCTGCTCCGCGGGCGGCATACTCCAAGGGATTTTGTAGGTATGATCCTTCGGGAATGTGCCTGCCTTCCGGCGGGGGAAAGCGCAAAAGTGCTCGCCCGCATGGAAGAGGGACGGGGGATGGCTTCGATTTCCAGAGACCTCACCAGGGCCCAGAATCTGGCAGGCAGAGGACATATGAGGCAGGCCCAGAATACCTATACCGAACTGTTGGACAAACTCCCGGATATGGAGCGCGGGACAAGAGCCCAGATCTGGAAAGAGAAGGGACTTCATTATGCGGACAGCTTCCTGTTCGAGAGAGCGGCGGACTGCTTCCGCAAGGCCTATGAACTGGCTCCTGTGTCCGAGTACGCATTCTGGTATGTGGCTTCCCTCTATATGTATCTGGACGGCGATTCATATCGCCGCTTCCTCGAAGAGAACCCGGATTTCTATGAGAGTGCCTACCAGGTGGAGCAGCGCGCCGCCAGGGCAGAGAGCCGCTTCAAATCAGGAAGTGAGAGCCGTCAGCTGCGCCGCCTGCGCCAGCTGCGCAGAGAGAATCAGAACGAAGCTTTCTCCTCCAGACTGGGAAACACACTCAAGGGACTGCAGGAGGATTACCGCCAGCGTGTGACTGCCTCCGTGTAAATTGATCCGGTGGAGCGCAAACATCCTGTGATTCTTCACCGTTTTGCCTGCGCGAAAAGCGCTTCAGATTGCCGCCCTGACGAGCGGCATGGTCGGAAAGAGCGGGGACAGGAGCTCTTTTTCTTGACGTCAGGAAGAAGGTGTTATATTCTTTTCGTGTTTTTAATAGAAGACATGGATATAAATCAGGTCTTTGCCTCATACTGCACTGCCTGACGCCGGAAAGAAAAGGAGCAGCTTTCCAAGCTGACCGGTGATCCCGGGCATGCCGTGTTTATGAAATAAACCAAAAACAGAAAAACCAAAAAAAGAAAACCAAAAACAGGAAAATCAAAAAAAGAAAAACAAAAAACGGGAAAAAGCATATAAGAAGAGTTGATCAGAGGGTCAGAAAGGACTGAACAAAATGGCGACAGACAGATATTCGAGCCCGCTTTCCGAGCGGTACGCGAGCAGGGAAATGCAGTATATTTTTTCTCAGGACATGAAATTCCGCACCTGGAGAAAGCTCTGGATCGCCCTGGCTGAGATAGAGCAGGAGCTGGGACTTGATATTACAGATGAACAGATCGCTGAACTGAAGGCACATGCTGAGGACATCAATTATGAGGAGGCAAAGGCCCGCGAAAAGATCGTAAGGCACGATGTCATGAGCCATGTCTATGCCTATGGCCTGCAGTGCCCCAAGGCCAAGGGGATCATTCACCTGGGTGCCACCAGCTGCTACGTCGGCGACAACACTGATATCATCATCATGCGCGAGGCCCTGAAACTCGTGAGGGGCAAACTGATCAATGTGCTTGCCAAACTGGCGGATTTTGCCGACGAATACAAGAACCTTCCGACCCTGGGATTCACCCACTTCCAGCCTGCCCAGCCCACGACTGTCGGCAAGCGGGCGACACTGTGGATGCAGGAGTTCGAGCTGGCCCTGAACGAGGTCGAGCATGCGGCCGGCAGCCTGAGACTCCTGGGCAGTAAGGGCACGACCGGCACACAGGCCTCCTTCCTGGAGCTTTTTGACGGCGACCTGGACAAGGTGGACCGCCTCGATCCTATGCTGGCGGAAAAAATGGGCTTTGACCGCTGCTTTTCGGTTTCTGGCCAGACCTATCCCCGCCTTCTCGACACGATCGTGCTGAACGCGCTGGGGATCGCCGCCTCAGCTGCCATGAAAATGGCCACCGATATCCGCCTTCTCCAGCATCTGAAGGAAGTGGAGGAACCCTTCGAAAAGACCCAGATCGGTTCCTCGGCTATGGCCTATAAGCGCAATCCCATGAGGAGCGAGAGAATCTGCTCCCTGGCCCGCTATGTCATGGCGGATGTGATCAATCCCGCTGTCACTGCGGGCACCCAGTGGTTTGAGCGCACTCTGGACGATTCCGCCAACAAGCGCATCTCTGTTCCCGAGGGCTTCCTCGCTGTGGACGGCATTCTGGATCTGTGCCTGAATGTCACGGATGGGCTGAAGGTATATCCTAAGGTCATAGAAAAGAGGCTGCGCTCCGAACTTCCCTTTATGGCGACTGAAAACATCATGATGGACGCCGTCAAGGCAGGAGGGGACCGCCAGGAACTTCACGAGAAGATCCGCACACTTTCCATGCAGGCCGGACGCCGCGTCAAAGAAGAGGGACTGGACAACAATCTCCTCGAGCTCATTGCCGCGGATCCCGCTTTCGGCATGACACTTGAGGATCTTGAGAAGACCATGGATCCTTCTCGCTATGTCGGATGTGCCCCTCACCAGGTCGAGCGCTATCTCGCGGAAGTGATCCGTCCCATTCTGGACGCCAACCGCTCCCTGCTGGGCCTTGAAGCGGAGATCAATGTCTGATCCATATACAGACAGAATCCATTATTTGCCGGCATAATGTGAGATTATTATTTACGAATATTATTTACGAATATTATTTGCGAATAATATTTACAAAAGATCACCATACGGCGCGTTAAACCCCGGCAGCGAAGCCGTCCGCGGGTATAGCACTAAAGAAGAATTGTGAGAGACGGTTTGTTTACAACATGGAGGAAAAAGAAAAATGGTAAAAGCTGTTGTAGGCGCAAACTGGGGAGATGAAGGTAAGGGAAAGATTACTGACACAATGTCTGACGGAGCGGATATCGTCGTCCGCTTCCAGGGCGGAGCGAATGCGGGACACACGATCGTAAACGAATACGGCAAATTCGCCCTCCACACACTTCCTTCGGGTGTTTTTCATCAGAATGTCATGAACATCATCGGCAACGGCGTTGCTCTCAATATACCGATTCTGATGGGCGAACTGAAGAATATTGAAGACAGGGGAGTTCCTGCTCCCAATCTAATGGTTTCCGACCGCTGCCAGGTCGTCATGCCCTACCATATTCTTTTCGACGAGTGCGAGGAGGAGAGGCTGGCTGGAAAATCCTTCGGCTCCACCAAGTCCGGGATCGCTCCTTTTTACTCGGACAAATATGCTAAAGTGGGCTGGCAGGTCAACGAGCTCTTTTGGGATGATAAGACCCTGATGGAAAAAATCGAGCGGATCTGTGTCCAGAAAGATATCCTTCTGACTCACCTCTATCACAGAGATCCGATCGACAAAGATGGTCTCCTTGAGACGATCCACAGCTACAGGGATATGATCGCCCCCTATGTCGGAAATGTGAGTGAATATCTGGAAAAAGCGATCCGGGAAGACAAGACCATTCTGCTGGAAGGCCAGCTGGGAACCCTCAAGGATCCTGACCACGGCATCTATCCCATGGTGACATCTTCTTCGACGCTGGCGGCTTTCGGAGCGATCGGCGCCGGAATCCCCCCTTATGCCATTGAGAAAATAGTCGTTGTGAACAAGGCCTACTCATCGGCCGTGGGCGCTGGTGAATTTGTCTCCGAGATCTTCGGGGATGAGGCGGACGAGCTGCGCAGGCGCGGCGGCGACGGCGGCGAGTACGGCGCTACTACCGGCAGACCCCGCCGTATGGGCTGGTACGACTGTGTGGCATCCCGCTACGGGTGCCGTCTGCAGGGCTGCACGGATGTGGCCTTCACTGTGCTGGACGTCCTAGGCTATCTCGATGAGATCCCGGTCTGCGTCGCTTATGAAATCGACGGTGTGCAGACCAGGGAATTCCCGGTTACCGGCCTCCTGAAAAAGGCAAAGCCCGTCTACGTGAAGCTGCCCGGATGGAAGTGCGATATCCGGGGCATTTCCAGGTATGAGGACCTCCCTGAGAACTGCCGCAACTACATCGAATTTATTGAAAAAGAAATCGGATACCCCATCACTATGGTGTCCAACGGCCCGAAGAGGCACGAGATTATCTACCGCTGACTTGAAAAACACTCCGCAGGGCGGGAAAGTGAGCAGAGAGAAGATGGAAAATGCCAAAGACAGCAGCAGAAATCATGCTGCTGACACAACTGCCCCGGCGAACAATCCTGTCCGGAAGACAGAAAAGAGAACGGGAAAAAGAACAGAACAAAGAACAGAAAATCGAAGCAATGATTCCGGAGGGAATCTGCGCAGGGCTGCTGCGATTATTGCGATCGTACTTCTGGTGGGGCTTTATCTGGTGACCTTTGTCCTGGCTGTGGCCGGAAATGAGAACAGCGCCAGGATGCTCAGATTCTGTTTCGGAATGACTATTTTCGTGCCCCTGTTCGCCTGGGTCATGATCTGGTGTGTCGGATATCTGCGGCACAAAAAGAGCATGGCAAGCCTCAATATCCTTGACTCCAATCCGGAAGAAAGGCAGCGCATGGAAGAAGCCCTTGCCCGCGAGATCGGGGAAGCGGATGGAAAGCAGGAGCCTCATTCACAGGAGGACTCATAAAACACAAAACAAGACCGCGGGCGGGTCTTGAATGAACAGACCGGCCTGAATGCCCGTTATCACAGTACACGCCCTTCCGGAGGGCGTGTACTTCTGTGACGAAAAAGTCCTCATTAGGAGAAAAACAGTGGAAAAAGTCCACAGATGCTGAAATAACAGCTTCCTAATAAGATGCGGGAAAAAGTTCACAGATGCTGAAAAAACAGCTGCCTGTAAAATGCGGGAAAAAGTCCATAAATGCGGTTGACAACGTTTTTTGTAAATGTTAATATAACCTTCGTGCCGACAGGCATTGCATACAATCAAGCAGAGCAACACTCTCACCCAGCGGCGTAAGCTTCTGGTGTTCATACGTCAACTGATCCGGATTGAATCCGCGCAGGTCCCCTTTTATTTGGGCTTATTGATCTGATGACTTACAGATGTCATTTCGATAGAATAATGGTCCGGCCTGCTGCAGCGCGGTGGATTGTGGATCGGGAAGACAATATGATCTGTACAGTGGAGCTTTGCGCCACTGTTTTTTATTGCGCCAGGGCGCGTGGAGGCTATGAAAGTAAATAATAGGGACAGGGACGAGTTATTTATTAATGAGAGGATTCGCGACAGAGAAGTGCGTGTGATTTCCGCCGATGGAGAGCAGCTGGGCATTATGTCCTCCAGGGAAGCACTCAGACTTGCTGAGGAAGCAAATCTTGATCTGGTCAAGATTTCACCCAATGCGAAGCCCCCCGTATGCAAGATCATTGATTACGGTAAGTACAAATACGAAAAGACCCGCAAGGAAAAAGATGCCAAGCGCAAGCAGCACACGGTAGAGATCAAGGAGATCAGACTTTCTCCCAATATTGATACCAATGACCTCACAACCAAGGTAAACGCTGCCCGCAAGTTCCTCACCAAGGGAAACCGTGTAAAGATCACACTTCGATTCCGCGGACGTGAGATGGCTCATATGAACGCGAGTGCACATATTCTTACGGATTTTGCGAATGCGCTCGTTGACTGTGCCGTCGTAGAAAAGGCACCGAGGGTTGAAGGCAGATCCATGACAATGTTTTTAGCTGAAAAGCGCTGAACCGCGCAGGCCCATGCGAATGTTCTGTCGAAGGACATGCCAGTACAGCATCGGCGTCTGCAGAAGGCCGCGCCGTGTTACTGAGCGGCTGATCTGCAGTGAATGGCAGCATGCGATTCTCCGTTTTGGAAGAACAGTTAAGATAAAATGACTCTGACGACTGCGGTCTGAGACTCCGGCCCTCCGAAAAGAGGAAGGGAATCCGCACATGCTTTCGGACAGCGTCTTAGCCCTGCCGCATATTGAAAACGGCGGGGAAGCAAACACATGACAGGAACACGTGGCGACGGGAGAGAGGATCTCCGGACTGCTCCTCCGGGATAAGCCGGAAAGATCAGCGTGCGTGTGAAGAACAAGGAGGAAAAAACTATGCCTAAAATGAAGACCAAGAGAGCCGCTGCAAAGCGTTTCAAAGCTACCGGCACAGGCAAGATCAAGAGATTCAAGGCTTACAAGCGCCATATTCTTACCAAGAAGTCCACTAAGAGGAAGAGAGACCTTCGCCAGTCCACAATCCTGGATGAGACAAACGTAAAGAACATGAGAAAGGTTATGCCTTATCTTTGATCCGTTCTTTAGGATCTGCGATTGTTTTGATCATCAGTATTTAGAAGAAAACGGGCATATGTTCAGACTGCCCGGAGAAGGCATTTAAGAAGAAGGCTTTTAACCGGATATGAGAACTCCCGGAATCCGGATCGTAATACATTCCGGGGGTCATAGAAGAATGTGAGGTATAGTAATGGCAAGGATTAAAGGCGCGATCAACGCGAAGAAGAAACATAAAAGAGTATTAAAGCTGGCTAAGGGTTACAGAGGCGCGCGTTCCAAACAGTACAGGATTGCCAAGCAGTCCGTCATGCGTGCGATGGCTTCCGCATTCGCAGGCCGCAAACAGCGCAAGAGAGATATGCGCAGACTGTGGATCACCCGTATCAATGCTGCTGCAAGGATCAACGGAATCTCCTACAGCCAGATGATGCACGGCCTCAAGGTCGCCGGAATCGATATCAACCGCAAGATGCTCGCTGAGCTTGCCGTCAACGATGCTGCAGGCTTCGCTGCACTCGCTGAAATGGCAAAGGCAAATGCCTGATCCATAATTGAACATCCGTGAAAAATGGACATCCGTGAAAAAAACTTGTTTTGACGGAATTCATGAAGAGCCCCTTTCTATCGCCGCAGGCGGCAGGGAGGGGTTCTTTTTCATGACACAGCCCGCCTGCCGTATCCTCTGCCCTGCCGGCGGACACGGGCCGGCAGCGGGCAGGCGGCAGCAGGTTTGACTTGAAACAAGAACCTGAAGCAAGAGGTTTCTTTCCATGACTTGAAACAAGCGTGAAACAAGAGGTTTCTTTCCGTTGAAATTGTGTTTCGTTTCCAATACAATATATATATATTGATGATAGTTTAAACAAGTTCCTGACAGTCCCGCTGTCTTCATTTGCGGCTGCGAACAGGCCTGTATCGGATGCCGCAGAAATGGAGCAGACAGGCGGAAGGGAAATGAAACAAAAAACAACCGGGATGACCGGCATATTATGTGAGAACCAACAGGGGAGCAAGACCGGCTTTGCTGATTGTCTTCGGTCAGAACAAGGAAAGGAGATCCAGTACTTATGAAACCGTATGCTTTTGGAATCGATATCGGCGGAACGACTGTCAAATGTGGCTTTTTTAATAATGACGGCACTTTCGTGGAAAAGTGGGAGATTCCGACCCGAAAGGAAAACAAAGGAGAACGGATTCTTCCTGACATTGCGGATTCGATTAGGGAGAAACTTGCTAAGCACGGAGTCTCGATGGATGATGTTGAAGGAATCGGCGTGGGTGTTCCGGGACCTGTTCTTGATGACGGCGTAGTCAACGGCTGTGTCAACCTGGGCTGGGGCGTCTTCAATGTCAAAGAGACACTTTCCGGTCTTCTGGGGGGGATCCGTGTTTCAGCCGGAAACGACGCCAATGTGGCGGCACTGGGTGAACAGTGGCTCGGCGGCGGAAAAGGATTCAGCAATGTGGTCATGGTCACACTCGGCACGGGCGTCGGAGGAGGAATCATCGTCGGAGGCAGGATCCTTGCAGGCGCTCACGGCGCGGGCGGAGAAATCGGTCATATCCTGATGAATGAAAATGAGACGGAGTGCTGCGGCTGCGGCAAGAAGGGCTGCCTGGAGCAGTATGCATCCGCTACCGGAATCGTCCGCATGGCAAAGATCACTCTTTCGGACAATGAAAAACCTTCTAAGCTCCGCAGCCTTGCGGAAGTGACCAGCAAAGATATCTTTGATCTCGCAAAAGCGGGAGATGAGACGGCTGTCGAACTGGTTGAGAAGCTTGGAAAAATGCTGGGAACTGCCCTTGCCCACATCACGTGTGTGGTAGACCCCGATGTGATCGTGGTCGGCGGAGGTGTCTCCAAGGCGGGTCAGATCCTGATCGACACGATACAGAAATACTATGTGCCCGCTGCTTTCCACGCCTGCAGAGCCACACAGTTCAAACTCGCGGAACTTGGAAATGACGCCGGTATGTACGGCGCTGTCAGAATGGTTCTCTATTGAGAATGGCCCGGATCTAATAAAAAATGTATTGGAAAATGGCTGGGATCCTATAAAAAACATAAAGGAGAATCAGTCGGATTCTATAAAAAACATACACGGGAACCGGCAGGTTCCGGGTCTGCCCCGGGAAACAGTTTTTGTTTCCCGGGGTAGTTTCATGTTATGATACGACCCGAATATTCAAGATCCGCCCGCGGGTCGTGCGCGATGAAGAATAAAACGGTCCAGCCCGTCTGATGGGATGACAGTATACAAACCCGCGGGATTGTTTATTCCTTCCTGAATGAGGTTTTGCTATAGTACGTTTGTGCGCATTCCGGACTTGATTCTTAAATCCGCAATACCTGTGACTGAGGCTTTGGGATATGCGTGCAATACTCGTTTCGGGTCACACCATGACCGGGGCGTGACCATGAAACGCCGTGTTCGGCGATAAACATTGCTTCGCACTGTCGATGCGCCTGGCGCGCGCCGAACGCCGTCATACTGGGGCTTTCGCGCAAAGAGCGCTTGAAAACGCCTCGAGACTGGTGCATGTGTGACCAGTAACAAATACTCTGAAAGAGGAAGGAAAAGAAATTGAAACTGGGTGAATGGGTTGCAAAGAGCAGGCTTCTGATATTGATCATCAGCGCTATTTTGGTGCCTCCGTCCCTATTCGGATTCGCCGCCACCCGCGTCAACTATGATCTTCTGAGCTATCTCCCGGAAACGCTGGAGACAGTAAAAGGACAGAACATCATGGTGGATGAATTTGGAACCGGCGCCTTTTCCATGTGCGTCATCGAAGGGATGCCCATGAAAGAGGTCCAGAAGCTTGCGGATGCCTTTAAGGAAGTGGATCATGTCAAGGATGTTCTGTGGTACGGCGAAGTGATGGACATCACTGTGCCCACAGAGATCCTGCCGGATAAGATCAGAGACAAGTTTATAAACGGCGACGCGCAGCTGCTGGTCGTTTTTTACGATAACACGACTTCTTCGGACGAGTCGATGGGAGCTCTGACACAGATGAGGAAGATTGCCGATGAGCGCTGTTTCATCGGCGGAATGACCGGAATCGTAACCGACATCAAGGATCTGTGCATGGCGGAACTGCCGGTCTATGTCGTGATCGCTTCGATCCTGAGCTTCATTATCCTGGAACTGACTACAGAATCTTTTGTCGTTCCATTGTTTTTCCTGCTGGGGATCGGACTGTCGATCCTCTACAATCTGGGCAGCAACATCTTCCTGGGATCGATCTCCTATGTCACACAGGCCCTGACCGCGGTGCTTCAGCTGGCCGTTACGATGGATTATTCCATTTTCCTCCTGGAGAGCTATGAGGAGAACAAAAGGCACTATCCTGATGACCGGGATAAAGCCATGGGAATCGCCATCCATCAGACTTTTGTCTCGGTGGTGGGCAGCTCGGTCACAACAGTGGCAGGATTCCTTGCCCTCTGCGTCATGACTTTCGCCCTGGGCAGGGACATAGGAATCGTCATGTCCAAGGGCGTCCTGATCGGAGTGATCTGCTGTGTCACGATTCTGCCCTCTATGATTCTGGTGTTTGACGGCCTGATTGAAAAAACCAAACACCGCCCCCTCATCCCAAGTCTGAACGGACTGAGTGACTTTATCATCAGACATTACAGGATCTGGGTCCTGGTACTTCTGATTCTTGTCGCGCCGGCTATGTACGGAAGCAAAAACGTGGGAGTGTATTACAATATTGCCCAGTCGCTGCCTGACGATATCCCCAGTAATATTGCCAATAAAAAGCTGCATGATACCTTCAAAATGAACACCACGCACGTCATCCTGATGGACAAGGACCTGGATATGCGCACAAAGAGGAAAATCTTCGAGGAGGTGGAAAAACTGGATGGTGTCAAGTTCACCATGAGTCTGCCCGGTATGGTGGGGCCTCTTTTACCGACGGAGATGATCCCCCGGGATGTGAAAAAAATGCTGCAGAGCGACCGGCATGAAATGGGAATGGTCGTCTCCAAATACACGGAGGCGACGCCGGAAGTCAATGCTCAGATTGCTCAGATCAACAAGATTGTGAAATCGAGAGACCCGGGAGCTCTTGTGATCGGTGAAGCTCCCATGATGAAGGATCTGCAGGATACGACGGACGTCGATATCCGCCGCGTCAATCTCCTCTCTATGGCGGCGATTTTCCTGATCATACTGATCGTCTTCAAGTCCATCTCCCTTCCCTTCCTGCTGGTGCTGGTCATTGAGTTCGCCATCAATGTCAACATGGCGGTCCCCTACTTCCAGGGCATCAGTCTGGCCTTTGTCGCCAGCATCGTCATCGGGACTATACAGCTGGGAGCCACGGTTGACTACGCGATCCTTATGACCAACAGATACATCACGGAGCGAAAGGCGGGAAAGACCAAACATGAGGCGGTTACGATCGCCCACAGGGCCAGCATCCTCTCAATCCTGACCAGCGGCTTCAGCTTTTTCGTGGCCACCTTCGGCGTCTCATGGTATTCGCGCGTGGATATGATCGCCTCCATCTGCACCCTGCTTTCCAGGGGCGCGCTCATCAGCATGGCCTCGGTACTCCTTCTCATGCCTGCCATGTACATGATCTTTGACCCCATGATCATCCGGACGACAGCCGGATTCCGGAAAAAAGAACAGCCCCGGGACGATCAGCCCGCCCTCAGGAATAACTGAACATTTGAGAACGGACGGGTATCCGGGACTTGCTCCCGGGGCCTGCCCTATAAAGAATAAAAAGAGCACCTTTGCGGACAGTCAGTCAGCGCACCGGTGCTCTTTTCTTTCTATGACACAGCCCGCATACTGTATTTTTCCGCCTTGCGGGGGACGCTTGCGGGCCGGGGGGGGGGCAGAGAGCGGCAGGGCTGCCTCTGTCCTGTTGACACGGCTGCGTACTGTCTTTTCCGTCTGCCGGCAGGGGGGCAGAGGTCGGCGCGGCCTCCCTGCCCTCCTGGCAGAGCCTGCATTATTTTGCTAAAAAAATAACAAATCAAAAGCCTGATATTGTGAATCATTATGGGGAAAATCCCGTGAAAGTGGTCTTGATTTTGTGCAATGTCATCAAAACAAAAATTTGCATGGAATTGTATTTGTGCAATTTATGGATTATAATAATAGCGTGACTACTGTATACCGTACGGGGGAGAAAGTACGGTTCTAAGTTGGGGAGGTGTTGATATGTATGCAATAATCTCGTTCATACCGATTCTCGTGACAATCGTCCTGATGGTCGGTTTCAACTGGCCCGCAAAGAGGGCCCTGCCCCTTGCATGGGTACTTGCATGTATTATTGGTGTTACCGTATGGGGAATGCCGGTATTCAGCACAGACGGTACCAGTGCTGTGGGACAGACACTGACAGGTTTCCTCAGTGCTTTTGAGGTCCTTGTCATCATCTTCGGCGCGATCCTGATCATGAATACTCTTTCACAGTCAGGCGCCATGGCCGCTATCAACGGCATGTTCAAAAGTATAACTCCGGACGCAAGACTGCAGGCTATAATCATCGGCTTCATCTTCGGTGCATTCATTGAAGGTGCTGCAGGATTCGGTACACCCGCCGCTCTGGCAGGTCCCCTCCTGATTTCTGTTGGCTTCCCGCCTCTTTGCGCGGCAATGGTAGCACTGATCTACAACTCTGTACCTGTATGTTTCGGCGCTGTCGGTACACCTACCAACACCGCATTTGCTACTGTTAAGGATGCAGTTACCGGACTTGGCGGCAATGCGGATGCATGGAAAATGGCGCTGACTTTCTGGTCTGCCCTTCCTCTGGCAATCGGCGCTGCTATCATCATGATCATCGGTGTCGGCTTTGTCTGCAAATTCTACGGCAAGAACAGGAAGTTCAGTGAAGTCGTCCCTGTTATTCCGTACATCATCTATGTAACTCTGGTATTTGACGTATTTTATCTGCTGATCGCTGCATTCATCGGTCCGGAGCTGGTCTCCCTGCTGGCAGCCATCATCGCACTGTTCGTCGTCATGTTCACAACCAAGAAGGGTTTCCTGGTTCCCAAAGAGGTATGGACATTCGACGCGAAGGAAAACTGGGACAACACATGGCTCTCCACCACCAAGGTTCCGGAGCCCAAGCAGAGTGACATGAACCTCATCAAGGCATGGACTCCTTATGTCCTGATCGCCCTGATCCTCGTGGTCACACGTGTGGCACAGAGATTCGAGGTAAACGCAGGCAATTCCGGCTGGGCTGACAAGCTCAAAACCATCACTGTCGGCACAGGCCAGAGCGGCATCATCCTCGGCGCAAACTGGAACTGGGCAATCTGCTGGAGCCCCGGTATCGTGTTCATCATTGTAGCCCTTATCACAATCGGCCTGCACGGCATGAGCGGCGAGCGTGTCAAGATGGCATGGCAGGGTGCTCTGAAGCAGGTCAGCGGTGCTGCAATTGCGCTGCTCTTCGGCGTGGCAATGGTTAACATCTTCCGCTTTACTTCCATGCCCGCAGAGAAGATTCCCGCAGGTGTTGCAGAGGGCGTCACATACTCCATGCTGTATGCAATGGCAAAGGGACTGGCTGATGTGGCCGGCCGCGGCTATCTGGTCATTGCTCCTTTCATCGGTGTTCTGGGTTCCTATATGTCCGGTTCCAACACCGTTTCGAACACACTGTTCAGTTCCCTGCAGTTTACAACCGCAGGTATTGTAGGTCTCCCTTACGTCCTGATCGTTGCACTGCAGAATAACGGCGGTGCGATCGGCAACATGGTCTGCGTCAACAACGTAGTATCCGCCTGTGCGACAACCGGTACCAACGGAAATGAAGGCCGTATCATCAGAGCCAACATCATCCCCTGCGCAGTCTTCTGCATTATCGTCGTTCTTGTCGTAGGCATAGCCATTGCGCTCGGTGCCAATCCTCAGGCACTGCCATATGCTACCTGAGGAAAAAACTCAATGTAAGCTGACTGGTTCCGGCTGTTCTGGCAATGTACCTGTTCTCCATTCTGTCATCTCCGCGGATGGGGCAGGAATCGCAGAGACAGCCGTGAGACAGTTATAAAACAGGAATGTAATTTATCCCTGGGCAAATGTCACAATGCACAACTGAAAAAGTTCTTAATTATGATTGAAAAGGAGAATTAGAATGGCTCATTACAATCAGGTGACACCCGAGATTATCGAGCAGCTCAAGGCAGCTGCGCCGGGCCATGTATTTACGGGAGAAGATATCAATCCCGATTACATGAGAGATGAAATGCCGATCTACGGCAAGAAAATGCCCGATGTACTTGTTCAGCCTCTGACCACGGAAGAGGTTTCCGCAGTCATGAAGGTCTGTAACGACAATCTGATTCCTGTCACTCCCCGTGGCGCAGGAACTGGCCTTGTCGGCGCCAGCGTCTCCGTTCTCGGCGGCGTTATGCTTGACACTCAGAAGATGAACCAGATTCTCGGCTATGACCTCGAGAACATGGTCGTCCGTGTCCAGCCCGGTGTTCTGCTCAATGATCTGGCAGAAGACTGCACCAGGCAGGGACTGCTGTATCCCCCGGATCCCGGTGAGAAGTTTGCCTGCCTGGGCGGCAACGTCTCCACAAACGCCGGCGGTATGCGCGCAGTCAAATACGGCGCGACACGTGACTATGTCCGCGCAATGAAGGTCGTTCTTGCAAACGGTGAAGTCGTAGATTTCGGTGCACAGGTCAGCAAGACTTCCACAGGCTACAGTCTGATCAACCTGATGATCGGCGCAGAGGGAACACTCGGTGTTATCACAGAGCTCACTCTGAAGATCATCCCTGCACCCAAGTGCGTTGTTTCCCTGATCATTCCTTTCCTTGATCTGGAGACCGCTATCTCTACTGTTCCCAAGATTAAGATGGCTCAGCTGGATCCTCAGGCTCTGGAGTTCATGGAGAGAGAGATCGTCCTTTCCAGTGAGCGCTTTATCGGCAGAGAGACATTCCCGAAGCAGCTCGAAGGACAGGAAATCGGCGCTTATCTGCTTGTCACTTTCGACGGCAGAAGCGAAGAAGAAGTCATGGACAAAGTAGAACAGGCTTGTGAGCTGGTTCTCGAAGCAGGCGCATTTGACGTCCTGGTCGCAGACACACCCGGCAAGATCAAAGATGCATGGGCTGCCCGCTCCGGCTTCCTTGAGGCAATCGAGTCCGAGACCAAGCTTCTGGATGAGTGCGACGTCGTTGTTCCGATCAACAAAATCGCTGAGTTCCTCACATACGCCAAAGAGTTTGGCGAGGAGTGCGGCCTTGTGATCAAGAGCTTCGGTCACGCAGGCGACGGAAACCTCCACATCTACCAGTGCAGCAATGACCTGGAAGAGGAAGAGTTCAAGAGACGTGTCGACAAATATTTCAACGAGCTCTACAAGCGCGCTACAGATATCGGCGGACTGGTCTCCGGCGAGCACGGCATCGGCAGCGGCAAGATGAAATATCTGCGTGAGTGCCTGGGCGAAACCTCCATCAACCTGATGTTCGGCATCAAAAAGGTCTTCGATCCCAACCTCATCATCAACCCCGGCAAGGTCTGCTATCCTCTCGACTAAGTCTGATTTATTCTTGCGGAGGAACCGCAGCTTTACAATTGCTGATTATTAATAATTTGCGATTGTTAAAAAATGTGCCGCTTATCAGAGCGGCCGCCCGAAGCGTTTTCGCTTAGACGAAAACGGTCAGGGATACTTCTAAAGGTCAGCAGCGATACTTGATTGCAGGAAGAAAGTTCTGCAGGATGTTTCTGATCTGACCACGGGCACATATATACTCGAGGATGTTACCTAAAATACCGCCGCAGCTGTGGTTTCTATACCACAGTTACGGCGGTATAGTGCGTTTTAAGTGTCTTTAAGAAGCGGATGAATTCATGTTGATTTTCAGATCGGCACGAAATCCTAAGCGTTTTCGAGCGGTGGTATTTTCATATATCTTTTTCTATTGGTTAATGTTAAAATGAAATGATGGGAACAGTGAATTGCAGCAGAGCCTGCCCGGCATCTGACATGGTTTTTTGATATCTGGTTTTGACGAAGACACAAAGCAGCAGGGAATACCCATGGAAAACACTGATCATAGAGCTGAACAGTTTATCGTGGATGTGCCCGGTAGTCGCTAAAGGAGAATATCTATGCGTCATTGTATTGGAAGTAGGTTTATTTCATTTGCGGCTGTACTCATTCTTTTATTGTCGGTAATGGGGTGCGGCGGCAGCAAGCCCGCTCCTCCTGCTGTGGAATCTGCATCTGAGGACACAACAGAAGCTGCGCAGATCGCGGAAACTACTGCAGCTGTCGAGATACCCAGGATTACAACGGAAACTGCGAAAGTCGGAATCTGTTTCGGAAAGACAGAAAACGGAGATAATGAGCGTCTCCTTTATGAGCTGGAGAAATCACTGGAAATCCAGGGCTTTCAGTCTGAAAATATTATTGTGCAGAAACCGACCGGAAGCAGAAGCACTCAGGCTGCGGAAGTGGAAGATTGCCTTGCGCAGGGATGTTCCCTTGTGATTGTCGCTCCTGTATCAGACGACAGGATCCCGTCGCTGGCGGACAGCATTACAGGCGCGGGCGCAAGCGGCGTCTTCGTAAACTGCACTCCGGACCGGGAAGAGATGGAACGCTGGGAGACCGGAAATCTTCCTTTGGTATGGATCGGGGCAACCAGTGATCAGAAAGCGGACTGCCAGATGACCATACTTCACGACTACAGCGGTACCGACAGAGGCCTGGACTTTAACGGGGACGGAAGAGTGGGAGCCATTCTGGTCTGTGAAGATGTGGACACCATGGAAAAACTTGAGGAGACAATCGACGACCTCGGTTCAGAACTCAGGATTCTCAGGGAGGTGGATACTGAGAATGCCGAGGAGATTTCTTTAGCTGTACAGGAAACCCTGAATGAGTATAGAAAAGAAGCAGAGTTGATTCTCTGCAGTTCCGAGGAAACAGCCCGGGCTGCAGCGGATGGAGTACAGCTCAGGCACCGCCTGGTTGGAAGAGATATACTGGTGATCGGAACGGATGCACATGAAGACACCTGTACCGCCATTATCAATAAACTGATCAGCGGTTCCACATTTACGGATTTTTATGAACAGGCGGATCTGACGGCTGTAGCCGGAAAGGATCTGATCGAAGGCAACCAGAACAAAAAGCAGATCGCCAGTGTTGTTTTTAAAGTAACTGAGAACAACTCTCAGGAAGTTCTTGACCAGCTTTGGGACACAAGGGAAAAAGTCGAAAGGGCTCAGAAAGAGGCTGAAAAGGCGGCTGCAGAGAAAGCTGAGGCTGATGCTGCGAAAGAGGCAGCAAGCGGGGTAACTGCGGAGGCTGCGACAGAAGCGACTGCGGAGGCCGCGAAAGAGTCTGAAACCGGTGAAACTGCGGAAGCCGCAACCGAGGCGACTACGGAAGCAGCGACGGAAGCGACCACGGAGGCTGCCAAAGAGTCTGAAACCGGTGTAACTGCGGAAGCAGCGACCGAGGCGACTACGGAAGCAGCGACGGAAGCGACCACGGAGGCCGCAAAAGAGTCAGCAAGCGGAGCGACTGCTGAAGCAGCGACGGAAGCGACCACGGAGGCCGCCAAAGAGTCTGAAACCGGAGTGACTGCGGAAGCAGCGACGGAAGCGACCACGGAGGCTGCCAAAGAGTCCGAAACCGGAGTGACTGCGGAGGCTGCGACAGAAGCGACAAAAGAATCAGCTGCCGAGGCAGTTACAGAGGTTTCAGAGAAATCAAATAAAGCTGACGGCGGAGATGCAGATAAAGAAAAGGCAGAGACAAAGGACCGCCGGCAGAAGCTTCTGCATTGGCTGCAGCAGAGGGTGCAGAAGAAATCTGAGGAAGAACGCTGAAGCTCTTGTGTTTAGGAAAACTTTGGGGAATGAGATGAGGTTTGCCCCGGCATGAAATGCGGGCCAAAGCCCCGTTTTGGAATGTGAAGTCGTATCATTATAGAAGTGTGGTTGAGATCATGAGAGATTATTCCGGGAGTGATGATTGATCATGGTAGAACTCATGAGAATTCTGCTTTGAGATATGAGCGGATTTTACTAAAGGAGAAAGATGGACTTTCAGAAATTTTTTGACGGAAATATGTTTGATGCATATAAATACATGGGAGCTCATCCGGAGAATGGCGGGGTTGTATTCCGCACGTATGCTCCCATGGCGGATAAGGTCTGCATCATCGGCGAGTTCAACGACTGGAAAGAAGAAGAGATGAAACAGCCGGTGCGTTCTCAGTTTTATGAGATTTTCAAGCAGGACGCAAAGTCCGGCCAGATGTATAAATATGTGGTCTATGGCAGAAACGGACGGGTGGAGCACTGTGATCCGTATGGATTCGGGATGGAACTGCGCCCGGGATTCGCCTCTGTCATCAGGGATCTGAGCGCCTATACTTTCACGGATCAAAAGTGGATGGAGGCACGCACGCGCTGCTACGACAGACCGCTCAATATCTTTGAACTCCATCTGGGTTCTTTCCGGAGAAATGAAGAAGATCCAAACGGCTGGTACTCTTATACCGGAATTGCTGACCAACTGATCGAATATGTGAAGTCAAACGGATATACGCATGTGGAATTCCTGCCCCTGTCAGAGCATCCTTTCGACGGAAGCTGGGGATACCAGAGCACGGGATTTTTCAGTCCGACCTCGCGCTATGGCACTGCCAATGAGCTGCAGGAACTGATCGACCGCCTTCACAACGCCGGAATAGGCGCGATCCTGGATTTTGTGCCTGCCCATTTTGCCCTGGATGGATATGGTCTTCGTATGTATGACGGGACTGAGCTCTATGAATATCCTTCCAGCGATGTCTCCGACAGTGAGTGGGGCAGCTGCAACTTTATTTTCGCCCGCCGCGAAGTGGCCTGCTTCATGCAGTCTGCCGCTGATTACTGGCTGTCCGAATATCACTTTGACGGCCTGAGGATGGACGCGATCAGCCGTGTCATTTATTGGATGGGAAATGAACTGCGCGGTGTCAATGAGACAGCTGTGGAGTTCCTGAAAAAAATGAATGCCGGAATCCACGGACGTCACCCCTCGGCTATTCTGATCGCGGAGGACAGCACATCCTATCCCGGCTGCACGAAAAAGGTCGAAGACGGCGGTCTGGGATTTGACTACAAGTGGGATCTTGGCTGGATGAATGATACACTGGATTATTTCAAGAAAACTTCTGATGAGAGGTCCATGCGTCCGGAGCTTTTGACATTTTCCATGTATTACTATTACAATGAGCGCCATCTGCTGCCTCTGTCGCATGATGAAGTAGTGCATGGAAAGCGGACCATTATTGACAAGATTTTCGGGGAATATGAGGAAAAATTCCCTCAGCTCCGCACTCTTTACCTTTACATGTATGTCCATCCCGGAAAAAAACTCAATTTCATGGGCAATGAGATCGCCATGTTCCGTGAGTGGGATGAGACAAAGGAGCCGGATAACTTCCTGCTGAAGTATCCTCTGCATGACTCCTTCCACCGCTTTATGATAAATCTGAACGGGATTTACAGCCAGTATGCGGCGCTTTTCGCCCGGGATTATCAGCCGGAGGGCTTTGCCTGGCTGGCCATGAACGATCAGGGCCATGATGTTTTCGCCATTCGCAGATTCGCGTCGGCTCCTGAGGATAAAAACGGAGAAACCTGTTCGGATGCTGCCGGGGAGATGGAGAATGATGTGGCGGCAGTCTTCAACTTCTCATCCCGTGAGAGAATCCTTGTTCTGAAGGCGGAGAAAGATGAGAAGTGGGACCTGATCCTCCATACAGACTGGGAATGCTGGAGCGGAAATAAAAAGCAGGAACCTGAGTCAGTCAAGATGATCGAGGGAAGTTCCTTTGTTTTTTCCCTGCCTCCTTTTTCGGGCGCTTTATACAGCATCTGCCGCCAGTAAACACAAAGTATGATTAAACAGCGAGCAAGCGGCCGCAAAGACGGATATGTTCGCATATCCGGTCTTGCGGACATTTGTGGGCACCTGCCCATGGCCACAAATATGAAAACCTGCATGTGCTAATGAGCATCTGTTTAAAGGCAGGAATCCGAGCCAGAAGACCTGCCCGGTCTACTGAGGTGATGAATGAAAAGAATTATAATCAATTTGCTGCTGGTGTTTTTTACTTGTGTCCTGCTCTACAGCGGATATAACCTTTTTAAACTCGGCTCTGAATACTGGAAGGGAAGATCGGAATACAGTAAGACTTCAAAAGAGGTAGTTACGGAAAACGAGACGGTGAGCGAGGACCCGGTGACTAAGGAAAAGGTCGAGACCGCTCCCATTCATGTTGATTTTGACAAGCTGCTGGCAAAAAACAGTGATGTGGCAGGCTGGATTTACTGCCCCAAGACGGTGGTCAACTACCCTGTTATGCATGCGGCGGACAACGACTACTATCTTCATCGTCTGATCAGCAAGGAATACAACTTTGCGGGGTGTATTTTCGAGGATTACAGAAATTCGCCCGGACAGATCGATCCCGCGACGATCCTCTATGGCCATCATATGAATGACGGTTCTATGTTTGCCATGCTCCACGAGTATACGGATCAGAAATACTATGACAAGCATCCAACCATGTGGTATCTCACCCCGCAGCGGAATTACCGTCTGGATCTTCTCATGGGATACGTAGCCAAAGAAGATGACGAGGTCTATGGCCTTTTTGATAACGTCCAGCAGATGAGGGAATATCTGCACAAAGTCGAAGAAAAATCCACCTTCGACCCCAAGGTCAAATATGATCTGGATAAACTCAACAGCATTATCGTGCTGTCCACATGTGCCTATGAATTCAATAATGCCAGATACATTGTCATCGCGGTGCCGATCATCATCCACTGAATATACGTAAAAGACCTGCCTAAAGGTATAATCCCGGACCGGCGGACTCTGAGAATGATATGCTGAGAGAATACAGCATATCGGACAGGGCCCGACCGGTCCTTTTTTATGACATGGCCTGCATAATGTATTTTCCTCCTTGCGGCGGCCGCGGGCGGTCACATGATAATGTGAAATCCGTTGGAAGAGACGGCAGCGATCTGCGTACCCAGTTCGTCGGAGACGTCAATCTGATAAAAGGAGGTGTTACGCCCGTCTTTAAGGACTTTTGCCTCGGCTATCAGCTTTTTCCCCTTTGCGGCGCCCAGAAAGTTGATCTGGCTGGAGAGAGTGACAGTGATCCCGCTTTCTGTTTCATAATTGTTGGCGACTGCAAAGGCAAAATCCGCCATTGTGTAATAGACGGCACCCATGACCCGGCCGGCGGCGTTCATATGCCGGGCGTCGAGATCCAGCGTCACTTTCGCATATCCGGGCCTGGCATCCTCGATCCAGATGCCGGTGGTGCCTGTCGCATAGACATCTGCCTCAAAAAAATTTCTGACTTCTTCAATTGTTCTCATAGATTTCCTCACATATTTAAAAGCCTGCCTGCCCGACTCCTGATTAAATGAATATATCAATTATTTAAAAGCCTGCCTGCCAGGCTCCTGATTAAATGAATATATCAATTATTTAAAAGCCTGCCTGCCCGACTCCTGATTAAATGAATATATCATTCCGGAATTTCGATTGCAATTGCATAGAATAATCCCGGGCGGAGCTGCAGGCACAGACGTTACAAATTCAAAATCCCAAACAATATTTGTCCATTGTGAAAAATAGTGGTATTGTTAAGAGGCTGCAGACTGCACAAAAAAAGAGAGACAGGAGATAGAGATGCCTCAGATAGATCTGATCACCGGTTTTCTGGGAGCCGGAAAAACAACTTTTATCAAAAAATATGCACAGTTCCTGATCGATCAGGGAGCGAATGTCGGCATACTGGAAAGCGATTATGGCGCGATCAACATTGACCTGATGCTTTTGCAGGACCTGATGGGAAACAACTGTGACGTGGAGATGGTCACGGGCGGGGACGGGATCGTTTCCCACCGCCGCAGATTCCAGACCAAGCTGATTTCCATGTCCATGACCGGTTATGACATTGTCATTGTAGAACCTTCCGGTATTTATGATACCGATGAATTTTTTGACGCGCTGGCGGAGGAACCTTTATGTGACTGGTATTCCCCCGGCTGCCTGATCGCAATCATAGACGCCAACCTGGGAGAACTGTCGGAAGAGTCAGAGTACCTTCTGGTCTCCCAGACAGATAATGCCGGAAGGATCCTCTTGAGCCACCTGGATCAGGGGATGACGGAAGAGGAGAGACGGCAGGCTGCACGGAGAATCCTGGACCGTGTGAATGGGGCGCTGGAGCGCTTCAAGAGCAGCCGCCGGTTCAGCGAGGAAGATATTATCGCGGTCTGCTGGGATGACCTGACGACAAAGGACATGGAAGAGATCGGACTGTGTGGAATGGTCCCTGCAAATCATGTCAAGATGCAGGTTGAAAAGGAGAGCGGATACGGTTCCCTGTTTTATTACGGAACGAAAATGACGGAGGAGGAACTGCGCTCCAGAGTGAAAGAAACTTTCGAGGACCCTGAATGCGGTAAGGTGATGCGTGTCAAAGGCTTTGTACGCACTGATGAGAATACACTCATGCAGATCAACGCGACAGAAAACGGGATGGAGATCGAACCGACTGTTTTCGCCAGGGAAGTACTGATTGTCACCGGGGAGTACCTGAACAGAGAACGAATAGACGGAATCTGGGCGGCGGCATCCGAAATCATCACGCCCGGTAAGACGACTGCCGGCCTGTGATGTAAACAGATACTAAAAAAATGTCCGCAAATACCGGTTGGTTCCGGCGTCTGCGGACATTCTTTTTTCAGGCAATCACAGATTGTTTGAGCCGACTCGCGGCCAAAGCCTCCGGATTGAACAATAATAGATCGACATTATTGGTGAATCTTACCATTCTTCGTCTTCTTCATTCTCGTCATAGTTTTCTTCATCCTCGTCGTAGTTCTCTTCATCCTCATTGCCTTCCTGGCCTTGGCTGTCGACATCCTCGTAGTAACGGCCGTCATCATCGTAATAACCGTTGCCTTCCTGATAATATTCGTCGTATTGACCGCCGCCGTCCGTTTCTCCGTTTACACCCTCATTTTGTGTATTTTCATTGTCATAATTCTGACCTTCAACGCCTTCGTTATTAGTCGGGGCCTCCTGGATGCTGCCGTCCTGCATATTTTCAACATTGTCTGTATTCTCTGCGTTGATTCCGCTGTCCTGTGGGTCAGCCGACTGGTCGGCGGAATTGTCAGAGAGGGCAGGGTCAGTCTGTTCTGTCTGCTCTGTGTTGATCGTTTCCTGACCGTCTTGTGCGGGAACCTCTTCGGGGGTGCTGTCAGGGTTCGCGTTGATATCAACAGCCGGTTCTGCATTGGTATTTTCACCGGGGGAACCGTCAAGCTTCACATTTTCCTGATGATTTTCCAGAATTGGAAGAATCAGGCCCAGATTTGGCACAGCTCCGGCATTCCGCGCACGAAAATACATTACGACCATCAGGCAGAAAATAATTCCGATAAAAGTGAGTATTGCTCTGGCGGGTCCGGAGTATGCCGGTATCTGCCGGGGATAAGCAGGCAGATGCTTTGGGACGGAAGGGCCGACTTTGGCAAGCGGCTGTTTTGGGATGGAAGGGTGGACTTTGGCAGGCAGCTGTTTTAAGACGGAAGAACCGACTTCGGCTGGCGTGGCACCTGCTTTGCGATGGGGAAACCCACCGCCCCTGGCGGAAGCCTGCGGAGCCTGGTAGGAAGCGGGCGTGCCCTGTCCGGAAGCCTGCTGAGCCTGGTAGGAAGCGGGCGTGCCCTGTCCGGAAGCCTGCTGAGGGCGCTGAGAAGCGGGCGTGCCCTGTCCGGAAGCCTGTGGATTCCGGTAGGAACTGACATTGTTCCTGCTCGAAGCAGTCGTAGTCTGTATGGATCCGGCTTCATGATAATCAGAAATCGGGGTTCCCGCGACAGTACCTGTAAGAGCGGGATTCGCCGGTCCTGAAGGTGTCTGCTCTCGCCCGGGAGTGTTTGCAGCCGGTGAAGAAGACATAGCAGCGACCGCAGCGGATTTCCAATGGGAAGGTTTGCCGGGCGCACTGTCGGCAGTCTTGCCGACAGCTGCCTCACCGACAGCAGCGCGGTAATCTGAAGTGCCGGAGTCTTTACTGCCCTCAGATGAAACATCTGGCTTTTCAGCCATTTCCTGCACGGTTTCGGGGAGAGGGGCAAGAGCGGATGTGTCCTGCAAAAACCACAGATCCAGAGAAGAAGGATCAAGGGGGATATCATCGAAGTCATCCATCGCTGAGGCCTCGGAAGCGGTCAGACCGTAAAAGCCGCTGTCTTTAGAAACCGGTCCGGAAGCATTGTCTCCCCGCTTGCGGGAGACAGAAGGGCTGCTGCCCGCAGAGATGGGGCTGTCTGAAGATGATATGCCGTTGGCGGCAGCGGGGTTCAGAGCATCTCCGGGAACGGCAGAGGCTGTGCTGCCGGCGGAAGGATAATCCTGTCCGACGGTGCCGGACTGCCCGGCTGCATTGCGGTTTGACTGGCGCGGCTGGTTTGTCTTCGGTGCGGCAGTATTTTTGGTCTGGGAACTTCTCCGGGATTTACGTTTTTTTGTTCTGGCCATCTCAGTATCCTTTGTTTTTGACAGCTGATCAGAGGACCGGCAGGCCCGGACAACAGCTGTGTATATCATTGCACGATTATTGAATAAATTCCCTTGCAGTTATAGTCTGCGGATTGCTGCATAATGATTCCGGCTGTCCGAAAAGCGGACCGGAAGGCCCGGAGATTTAACCTCCGGGAAGTGACATATGTGAAAGACCATAGATATTCTAATTATAAACGCTGGACGCTTTTGATGCCATATTTAAGACGTATTTAAACTGCATTTATACTGCACTGGACAGTGAAAAGTTCATAAGTTCATCAAGCTGTCCTTTTCCTTGAAGAACCGCCATTATCCACTTGCCGCTCACGAATAAATCGAGTTATGAAGG